>JAKOVA010000065.1 GCA_029782335.1 Actinomycetes bacterium
CACTGCGTCGGCAGCGTCGACCACCCGTACCTCCATGCCCGGTAGCGCGACGCCATCGGTGCCGAAGATCCGTTCGTCCGGATCGCCCGGAATCGTGGTGGTGACCGATCCGGTCTCGCTCATGCCCCAGGCCGAGATGATCGCGGCGCCCAGGCGTTGGCTGGCCCGCTCGACCAATACGCGCGGGATCGGCGCGCCCGACGACACGAAAGTGCGCAGCGTGCCGATGTCGTACCGATCGATCGCAGGCGTGTTCGTCAGATCGGCCAGGAAGGGGGTCGAGCCCTTCGTATAGGTGACCCCTTCGTCCCGAATCAGCCTTGCCGCCTCTTCGGGCACCCAGATATCCTGCAACACCAGCTTGGCCCCGAGCATGGGCGACATCATCAGCCCGTACATGAAGCCGGCCTGGTGGCCCATCGGCGAGGCCATGAGGATGACATCGTCGCCAGTGATGTGCAGCCGCTTCGCATATTGCTGGAGAATGCTCAGCAGCGTGTTCGAGCTGTGCAGTACGCCCTTGGGTTCGCCTGTGGTGCCCGACGTGTACAGCAGTTGCACCGCGTCGTCCGGGTGTGGGCGGCGTTGCGCGAACAGCGTGGACGTGTCGCACTCGTCTTCCCAGCGGCGGGCGATCAGCACCTCCTCGAAGGAGTCCGGACCGGTTCCACCGATGGTGAGAACGTGGCGCAGCTCGGGCAGGTCGGCGCGCAGCGTGGCGACCATCGACGGATAGTCGAAGTTGCGGAAGTTCCGTGGAACGACCAGCACGCGCGCCCGGGCGAAGCCGAGCATGTAGCGAAGTTCGCGCTGCCGGAAGATCGGCATCAGCGGATTCGTCAATGCACCGATGCGCACGCATGCAAGGTGCAGCGCGACGAACTCCCACCAGTTCGGTAGCTGGCAGGCGACCACGTCTGCCTTCCCGACGCCCAGCCCGACCAGGCCTGCCGCTATGCGATCGACGAGTCGCCGCAGCTGGCGCCAGGACAGCGTCACCGTGACGTCGCTCACGCTGTTGCGACCGGTCAGGGCGACCTTGTCGGGATGGCGCGCAGTTGCTTCGTCGAGGTAGTCGGTGAGCAGGCGGCCGGGCCAGTACGTTCGTGCCCATTCGGCGGGTGTCCAGTTACCCGCGGTCGGTAGGGCATTCATCGGATTCTCGGGCGTGGTTTCATGGCTGCGCGGCTCCCCGTCGATTGAATGATCGTTCATTTTCTGCAAGCGTGTCAATGTCACCTGACGCGGGCCGCCCCGCGGAATTGACACCTCCCGCCGGGCAGCAGAAGATTCGAATGACTGGTCATTCATAAGGGCGGCGACCATGACGTTGACGCACCCGCGCAGTGCCAGCGCCGCCTGAACAAGGAAACCCGTGGACATCATCATCGAAAGCAGCATCGAGGATCCCGAGCGAATCGAGCGGCGCCGCGAGCAGATCATCGACGCCGCGGTCCGTCGTTTCGCGGTCAATGGCTATTACCGGACCACGATCAAGGACATCGCGGACGCCGCAGGGTTCAGTTCGGGTTTGATCTACTCGTACGTGAAGGACAAGGAGGACGTGCTGTTCCTGGTTTTCATGTCGCTGTTCCGTACCTACCAGCGCGAGATCCCGCGCCGGCTCGAAGGCGTGATCGATCCGCTGCAGAGGTTTTGCACCGCGGTGCGTGCGTATTGCGAGGCGGTCGACAAGAACGTCGGCGCCACGGTGGTCGGCTACCGGGAGAGCGCCTCGCTGCGTCCCGAGCTGCGCAAGGCGATCCAGAAGATGGAGCTCGAGACCAACAAGCTGATTTCCGGTCCGATCGAGGAGTGCGTCAGGGCCGGCTACTTCCGCTCGGTGAACGTCGATCTGCTCACGTTCAGGCTCGTGTTCCTCGCGCATGGGTGGGCGTTGAAGCATTGGCACTTCGCCGGAACCATCTCGCTTGCCGGATACATCGAAGAAGGTCTGACCTCGTTCCTCAACGACTTGTTGACACCATCGGGGTGGAAGCACTGGAAATCGCTGGTCGCAACCGAGGTCGCGGCCACGGGCGCGCGGAAGCCGGCAAGATCGACCGGCAAGCGGACAACTCGCGAGCGTGCGGCGAAGCCGGTGCGATCAGCGCGCTGACGCTCCGGCATCGCCGGGCCAGCCGCGCCTCATGTCAGGGACGTCGACGACTCAGGCACTGGTCCCTGCCGACCGTCGCGCAGTCACGAGCAGCACCGGATACTCGCGCGTCGAGCCATCCTCTCGGGACTTGCGGATCCGGTGCGCGATGCGTACCTGGACATCCGCGAACCCTGCGGCTTCGATCCAACGCGTGAGCTGCGCAGCCTCGAACCCGTGATGCATGACACCGGGGACGTCGGCACCGTGGAAGCTGCCGTCCTCCCTGTCGAGATCCGCGAACGCGATCCGGCCGCCCGGCGCGAGCACGTCGTGCACGCGTGCGATCAGGCCCGCGACGTCCTCGATGTGGTGAAGGGTCATGCTGCTGAAGACGAGGTCGAAGGGCCCCGCCGGCATCCGTTGCGCAAGATCGGCCTCCATCGGCTCGACGTTCTCGATCCTGAGTTCCCGAAGCTTGCGGCGCAGCACGTCGAGCATGCCTGCGGAGCTGTCCAGCGCGAGCACGCGCCCGACGCTGGGCGCGACCAATGCAGTGACGAGCCCGGTTCCGCAGCCGAACTCCATCGCCCGCTCGGTGCCCGCGAGGGGAACGGCGTCGAGGATCGCGCTCGCGACGGCTCGAGCGATGGCCGTGCGCCTGGGATCTTCCTCCCAGGTGTCGGCAACGGCATCGAAGTGCGCCACGTGGGCGCGGCTCGTGGCATGCGGCTCTGTCATGTCTGGCTCCTGGTCGGCGGCCGAATGCGCTTCGACCTGACATGATGGGGATTTCGTCGCCCGGGCGCTCGAGCGTTCGCGACGCGGCGCAGCCTCAGTGCGCCAGGATCTTACCGAGGAACTGGCGCGCCCGCTCGCTGCGGGCTTCGATGTTGCCGAAGAACTCCTTCGTGGCGCAGTCCTCGACGATGCGTCCGGCGTCCATGAAGACCACCCGGTCGGACACGCTGCGCGCGAAGCCCATCTCGTGGGTGACGACCATCATGGTCATGCCTTCCTTGGCCAGGCCGACCATGACCTCGAGCACCTCGCCGACCATTTCGGGGTCGAGCGCGGAGGTGGGCTCGTCGAACAGCATGGCGATGGGGTCCATGCACAGCGCCCGGGCGATCGCTACGCGCTGCTGCTGGCCGCCGGAGAGCTGGCCGGGGAACTTGTCGCGCTGCGAGGCGAGCCCGACCCGGTCCAGGTAGTGCATGCCCTTGTCGGTCGCCTCGGACTTGCTGCGCCCGAGCACCTTCACCTGGGCCAGGCGAAGGTTTTCGAGCACCGACAGGTGCGGGAACAGCTCGAAGTGCTGGAACACCATGCCGACCCGCGAGCGCAGCTTGGGAAGGTCGGTGCCGCGCGCCGACACCGAGATCCCGTCGACGACGATGTCGCCTTTCTGGAACGGCTCGAGTGCGTTGACGCACTTGATCAGTGTCGACTTGCCCGAGCCCGAAGGCCCGCAGACCACGACCACTTCGCCCTTCTCGACGTGCGTCGAACAGTCGGTGAGCACCTGGAACTCGTTGTACCACTTGCTGACGCCGCGGATGTCGATCATCGGCATGTCGATTCGCCTCGCAGGCTCAACGGATGATGGCGATGCGCCGGTTCAGCGCCTTCACGCCGAGGGACAGCGCGTAGCTGAGCACGAAATAGACCACGGCCACCAGCGTGTACATCTCGATGAGACGGCTGTCGCGCTGTGCGATCTTGACGGCGGCGCCCACGAGGTCGGTGACGTTGAGCAGCGCCACCAGCGAGACGTCCTGGAACAGCACGATCGTCTGCGTGAGCAGCACGGGAAGCATGTTGCGCAGCGCCTGCGGCAGGATGATCAGGCGCATCGCCTGCGAGTAGTTCAGGCCGATGGCGTACGCGGCGCCGAGCTGGCCCTTGGGGATGCTCTGGATGCCCGCGCGGACGATCTCGCAGAAGTACGCGCCTTCGAACAGAATGAACGTGACGTAGGCCGAGCGGTCGGGGCCGATCTTGGGCGGATAGGCCGCGCCGGTGATCGACTGCAGCATCACCGGCACGAGGAAGTAGAACCAGAAGATGACCAGCAGCAGCGGCACCGAGCGCATCAGGTTCACGTAGGCGGCGGCTGCCCACGCCAGCGGCGCGATGCCGGACAGCCGCGCCAGCGCCAGCAGGATGCCCCACAGCGTGCCGCCGATGGCGGCGACCACCGTGAGCTGGACGGTATACGACAGGCCGTTCATGAGGAACGGCAGCGAGTTCGCGATGGAAGACCAGTCGAATCCGCCCATGGCCTAGCGCCTGCCTCCGAGATAACCGGGCACCGCCGTGGCGCGCTCGACCCAGGCGAAGACCCGGTTGATGGCGAACGCGACCAGCACGTAGAGCACGGTGGCGGCCCCGAAGGCGGCGAAATAGCGGAATGTCATCTCGCCCATCTCGCGCGTGCGGAAGAAGAGCTCGGCCAGGCCGATCGAGTAGGCAACCGCCGAGTTCTTCACCAGGTTCATCGACTCGGACGTGAGCGGCGGGATGACGATGCGGAATGCCATGGGCAGCAGCACGTAGCGATACGTCTGTGCCTCGGTCAGGCCCATGGCGTAACCGGCCATGCGCTGGCCGCGCGGCAGCGACAGGATGCCGGACTTGACCTGCTCGGCGATGCGCGCGGAGGTGAACAGTCCGAGGCAGACCACCGCGAGCAGCAGCTGGAAGCGGGTCGGATCCATCTCGACCGCCATGCGCTTGAGCGGCGGGACGAATTCGGGAATGACGAAGTACCAGAGGAAGAACTGCACCAGCAACGGAATGTTGCGGAACAGCTCGACCCAGGCGTCGCCCAGCGCGACCACCCAGCGCCGGTTGGTCGTGCGCAGCACGCCCAGCAGCGAGCCGAGCACCATGGCGACGATCCA
>JAKOVA010000066.1 GCA_029782335.1 Actinomycetes bacterium
AAAGGGCCTCTGACCTGGTGCTATTGGTGGCGGGGGCAGGATTTGAACCTGCGACCTTCGGGTTATGAGCGGGACGGTCAACGTCCGCACTGGTTGGCGCCCGGCTACGTTCGTCCTGCTCACGACCGCTGGCGCCGTCCGGCTCGTAGGCGCTCGTAGGCGGCCGTTGGCGGTCGTAGGTCGCACGAGCGTTGACATCGCGTTGACAGGCGCTGCCAACCGAGCGGTCCACCGCCACTGGCTGCGGCCTAACGACGACAGGACGCGACCACCGCGTCTCGGGACTGGGAATGTCAAGCCGGGCTGGCCCCACCGCGATGGCCTGATGTGGCCCCACCTGGGCCCTCCGCGCCCCGACATCTCGATGAGCAGTGCGGAAAGGAGGCGCTGCACTGCTCGAATCGGTAGCCAGGGTTCACCGGTGTGTCGCGGTGGGCCCTGGTGCCAGTTGTGACGTGCTCGTCGGCGAGGTGGGTTGTGGGCAGCTGGCGTTGAGGAGCAGGAGTGCGACGCCGGTGGTGATGAAGACGTCGGCGAGGTTGAAGGTGGGCCACCAGCCGGTGTGGAGCATGTCGACGACGGAGCCGGCCTCGAGTCGGTCGATGAGGTTGCCGAGCGCGCCGCCGGCGACGAGGGCGCACGGCCAGCGCGGGAGGGCACCCTTGACGCCGGCCGCGATCACTGCGGCGGTGACTGCGGCGGTGAGCAGCAACACGAGCGCTGTGGGCGCGTCGCGCAGCACGCCGAACGCGACGCCATCGTTGTGGGACAGGGCCAGATCGACCGGGCCGGGCAGCTCGATGTCGCGGTCATGCAGGGCTCGGCTGGCCCAGAGCTTGCTCCCGAGGTCGGTCGCGGCGACCACGGCGACCGCGGTGGCGAGACCAGCCGGTCCGAGCCGGGTGGGATGGCGGGTCATCGTCGGGCCAATCGTAGGCCGTTGCTGATCACGAACAGTTCGGAGAGTTCGTGGGCGAGCACGGCGAGTGGGAGGGCGAGGATGCCGAGCAGGGCGCCGGGGATGAGCACGGCGAGGATGATGAGGCTGAGGATCAGGTTCTGGCGCACGACCTTGCGGGTGCGGCGGCCGATGCGCATTGCTTCGGTCAGCTTCGACAGGTCGTCGGCCATCAAGGCGACGTCGGCGGTTTCCAACGCGACGTCGCTGCCGGCGGTGCCCATCGCGATCCCGACCGAGGCGGCCGCGAGTGCGGGTGCGTCGTTGACGCCGTCGCCGACCATCGCGACCCGGCCGTGGGCGGCGGCGAGCTCGCCGACGATGCGTGACTTGTCCTCGGGGGCGAGGTCGGCGCGGACCTCGTCGATGCCGACCTGCGCCGCGATCGCTTCGGCTGTCGTCTGGTTGTCACCGGTCAACATCACGAGCTGGTCCAGGCCCACCGCGTGGAGATCGGCGATCGCCGCGGCGGCGTTGGGCCGGATGACGTCGGCGATACCGACGACGCCCCACGCTGTGCCGTCGACGGCGACGACAACTGCTGTCTGGCCTTTGGCTTGCAGCGCCGGGACGACGTCGGCGAAGCCGTCGAGCGCGATGTTGCTGCGCTCGGTGTAGGCCGGGGAGGCGACGAGCACGTTGCGGCCGTCGACGCGGCCGGTGGCGCCGGCCCCGGTGAGCGACTCGAAATCGTCGGCCGTCGGCACCGGCTGACCGGTCGTGTTCGCGTGCTCGACGATCGCCCGGGCCAGCGGATGCTCGGAGCGTTGCTCGACGGCCGCGGCGACAGCGATCAGCTCATCGACGGCCCGGCCCGGCGCCGGACGCACGTCAACGACGGCCGGGCGGCCCTGGGTGACGGTGCCGGTCTTGTCGAGCGCCATCACTCGCACCTGGGCCAGGTCCTCGAGGTAGACGCCGCCCTTGATCAAGATGCCCTTGCGGCTCGCGTTGCCGATCGCCGCCACGTAGCTGATCGGGATCGAGATCACCAGCGCGCACGGCGCCGCGGCAACGAGCACCGTCGCCGCACGTTCCAACCAGCCCGACCAATCATCGGACAAGATCCCGCCGATGACGGCGACAGCCACACCGGTGAACAGGACCGCGGGCGAATACACGCGGGCGAAGCGCGTCATGAACCGTTCCCCGCGGCCCTATTCCTCCTGGGCCTCGGTGACGAGATGCACGATCTTCGCCAGCGTGTTGTCCTCAGCAGTCGCGGTCGCCTCCGCAACCAACGCCCCCGTCGTGTTCAGCGTGCCGGCGATCACCTTGCTCCCCGGCGACTTCTCGATCGGAACCGACTCACCCGTGACCGCAGCCTCGTTGATCGCCGAACGTCCCTCGACGACGATCCCGTCGGTCGCGACGCCCTCACCGGGACGCACCAGGAACCGGTCACCGACTCGCAGCTCGGCCAGGTCGATCTCCTCCTCGCGGCCATCGATCAGGCGGCTCACCCGCTTCGGGGTGAGATCCATCAACGCCCGGATCGCCCCACGGGTGCGGTCCTCGGTGAACTCCTCCAACGCCTCGCTGATCGAGTACAAGAACGCCAGCGCCGCGGCCTCTTCCCACAACCCGAGCCCGCCGGCGGTGAACGCGGCGACCGTCATCAACAGCTCGATGCCGATCTCCCGCTCCCGCACCACCTCCTCGATCGCCTCCCACGCGAAGAACCGCACCCCGGCCAACGTCGACGCGACGTAGATCGCGGTGATCCACCACCCCTCGGCGCCGAACCGCTCGGCGACGAAGCCGACGGCCAGCAGCAGACCGGACAACGCCGACCAGCGCACCTCGCGGCTCTCCCACAGATGGGTCGGGGCATCGGTGTCGTTGTCGCGGTCGTCGCTCACGACGCACCCCCGTAGGTCGGGCACAACTCGATCGCCTCGCCCGTCACCGCCAGCAACGCCTCCGCGGCGCGCAACACCTCGAACACCTCCGGCTGGGCGATCCGGTAGAAGACCTGGCGCCCGTCGGGACGATCCGCGACCAATCCGCACTCGCGTAGACACCGCAGATGCCCGGACACGTTGCCCTGCGTCCCGTTCACCGCAGCGACCAGATCCGTGACCCGACGCTCCCCCCGGGCCAACTCCACCACGATCGCCAACCGAGTCCGATCCGCGAACCCCGCAAACAACTTCGCCGCCGGCGCCACCACCAGCGGGTCTGAAACGTCAGTCGAGACCATCCCGGAAGTATCGGTCCTCGCCGATACATCTGTCAACACAGATGGATAGCCGCGGAGCGGCCGCCGTCGCCCGTGGCAGCCCGCGCTTTGGTCGGCGTTCGCCGCACCGACGGGAGATCGCCTCCGGGGCGGGCTCGGTGATCAGCTGCTCTTGCGTGTTCGGGTGCGGCGGGTGGAGCGGAGCCGATAGCTGTCGCTGCCGGTTTCGATGATGTGGGCGTGGAACGTGAGCCGGTCAACGATCGCAGCGACGAGACGCAGGTCGGGGATCACCGATCCCCACTCGCTGAACGGCAGGTTGGAGGCGGTGATGATTGACGCCTTCTCTTCGCGTTCGGTGACGATCTGGAACAGCAGCACGGCGCCGCGACCGTCGAGCTGGACGTAGCCGAGCTCATCGAGGCAGAGCAGATCGAGTCGCCCGTAGCGAGCAACGAGCTGTGAGAGCTTGCGATCGTCGGCGGCTTCGACGAGCTCGTTGACGAGTTGGGCGGTGGTGACGTAGCGGACCCGACGTCCTTGCTCGCAGGCGGCGACACCGAGACTGATCAGCAGATGGGACTTGCCGGTGCCGCTGGCGCCGAGCTGACACGACAGGTTCACCAGCATCGAGGTAGCTGCCGCTGGCGAGGGTGGCGATCGTGGCCGGGTTGACCGATGGCGCGGCGGCCAGGTCGAACTCGCCGAGGCGTGTCATCCGCGGGAACTTCGCTTCGATCACACGCCGTTGCTTGCGGCGCTCGACGCGGTGATCGACATCGACCGACAGCACCTCAGCCAAGAACGCGAGGTAGCTCGACTGCTGGCGTTGCGCGGTCTCCGCGAGCACGCCCGCGTCAGCGCGGATCTGTGGGAGTTGCAGTTCGCGGGTCGCTGCGCCGATCGCCGCGAGGGCGGCGGTGTCGGTGATCGTCTTGGACATCTCATGCCTCCAGCAGGGTGTCGTAGTGGTTCAACGTGGGCGCCGGCCGGTCGAACCGCGCCAGGTGTTCACCGATCGGGATCACGACCGCGTCACGGTCCTCGACATGGCGGCGGGCCTCGATCTCAGACCTCCACGTCAACCGAGCCGACCGCGAGCACGGCACTGATCCCGGCGTCGACCGCCGCCGCCGACAACTGGCGGTGCAGCAACAGGACATCGATCAGCGCGCGTGTGCCCTCACGATCGCCCAGTCGCCGGCGGGCGGCATCCCAGAACCGTTGATGCGTCGACGTGAATGAGCCCGACGCTCGGGCCCGGGCCAGCGCGGTGGCGTTGGGCAGCGCGCCCGGTTTGCGTTGCAGCACCTCGAGGTAGTGATCGAGCACCAGACTGTCCGCGCCGCGGACTGCCAGCCTCGCATGCGACGCCACAACCTTCGCTCCGTCGAGCACGTCGACGGTCTCGACCCCGAGACAGACATCGAGCCGGCGACCGGCGTAGCGGGCCGGGACCGAGTACCAGATCTGACGGACGCACACCCTGGCCTTCGGATCAACCCGACACGACAACACGCTCGCCGCGTCGAACCGCTCGCCCGGCAGCACCTGCAACTCGACGGCTTCGAGCTCGAAGTGATCAGCAACCGTGATCCGGCGTGCAGCCACATGACGGCGATCATCAACCGTGCTGATGACATCGAGGCGATCGTTGAGCGCAGCGACCGACGCGACATGTGGGATCGGGACGAAGGCCTTGCGACGCCAACGACCGATCTCTCCCTCGACACCGCCCTTCTCGTGAGCGCCGTCGATGCCCGGACGACAGAAGAACGAGTCGAGACCCCGACCAAGTGGGGCCAAATCAGAACATCACGACCACCCAAGTGGGGCCAGATCACGATGTCATTCTCACGGACGCTTGGGAGCGGACGAGGACCATCGGGGACGCCGGCGCGACCGGTGCGGACGAGCGCCTACACGAGCGGCCGGCACCGGCTGGCGAACTTCGGGATCGTTGCCTCCAACCGGTCGAGCTCGCTCGGGGCGTGTCGCTACCGTCGACGCATATGTGGTTGCGCTGGTTGCTGCTGGCGGCGCTCGTCGTCGCGTTGTCGTGGGTGGTGATGATCGTGCTCGCCCGACGGCTGCCGCCCGGTCTGGCGAAGGATTTGGCGACGGTGTTGCCGGCATGTGTGACGGCCGCACGCCGGCTTCGCCGTGATCCGCGGGTGCCGCGCCGCGTCAAGGTCGCGGTCGCGTTCGCCGGCGTGTGGGTGCTGTCGCCGATCGATCTGATCCCGGAGTTCCTGCCGGTGATCGGCCCGCTCGACGACATCGTGGTTGTTGCGCTCGCGTTGAGGTACGCCGCCCGGCGAGTGCCTCCCGAAGCGCTCGTGGAGGCATGGCCCGCCGATCGACGCATCTTGTCCCGCCTCGCGCCGTCGACGTCCGTGATTGCGGATCGCGGTGGTTGAACTCGGCGGAGTCCAGGTGAGACCGCCCGTGGCTGTGCTGGCCGGTCTTGAGAGCGGGTCGCTGCTCAGGTCGCCGAACGTGCCCGTGCGTGTCGGGCCGGGGACTCGCTGTCGGTGTTGCGTGCCGGAGCGTCGTAGTTGGGGCACAGGTCGATTCGTTCGCCGGTTGCTGCGAGGAGCAGTTCGGCGGCGCGGAGGAGTTCGGTGATCTCGGGGTGCGCGGCGCGGTAGTAGGTCTGGCGTCCTTCGACGCGGTCGGTGACGAGGCCGCATTCTTTGAGGCAGGCGACGTGGCCGGAGATGTTGCCTTGCGATCCGCCGATCGTGTCGACGAGATCCTTCACCCGTTGCTCGCTGTCGACGAGGGCGAGCATGATCGCCAGTCGGGTCGGTTCGGAGAACCCGCGGAACAGTTTGGCAGCGGTGGTGACATCGACAGCGGCGGTCGTCGGCATGTACCGATCATATTGGCTGTCACCGATGACATCGGTCGATGGGGTCCTTTGACCCTGTAGCGGCACGCCGACCGGGCGCATCGTGGAGGCATGACCGACACGCTCTCGAACGGCGCCGTTCCCGCGACGCGACGCCGATGGGTTCTCCCGTTGGTCGCGGTCGCGCTCCTCGCCGGGGGCGTCGCTGTCGGAGTTGCGCTCGCCGACCGTGACTCGCCGGCGCAGGTGTCGACCTCGACGCAGGTCGCGAACATGACCGCGGCGTGCAACACGTGGATGACCAGCGGCGCTGCGGCGCCGGGTGGTTCGACGGCGTGGTGCTCTGACATGACGGCGTGGATGAGCCAGCGCGTGACGAGCGGTCAGATGATGGGCTCGATGATGTGGGGCGACCCGGACCGGATGTTGTCGAGCTGCCGGTCGTGGGTCCAATCCGGTGCCAGCGGCGTGCCGGCAGTGTCGTGGTGCGACGACATGGTGACCTGGATGCGCCAGCACATGAGCGGCGACTGGAACAACTGGATGATGAACGGCTCGATGATGGGCCGGTGACACGTGACCGACGGGCGTGACGACCAGAGCGGCGCACACGTCCCGACCGGATTGTCGAGGCGATCGCTGCTGATCGGTTCCTCGGCGCTGATCGGGACGGCGATCTTGTCGGCGTGCTCGTCGGATGATGCAGGCACCTCGAACCGGACCCCGGCGTGGCCGTCGCAAACCACGACGACGACGTCACCGGCTTCGGGGTCGTTGCCGCCGCCGAGTTCGGGGTGGGTGCAGCCAGCGGAGCTCGTGAGTCGCGACGGGGCCCTCGATCTCGTACTCGAGGCTGCGCCGGCGATGTTGCCATGGCGGGGCGGTGAGCGGTGGGCGTTGACCTACAACGGGTCGGCGCCGGGTCCGACGTTGCGGGTGCGGCCGGGTGACCGGTTGCGAGTGACGTTGCGCAACGGGCTCGAGTCGCCGACGAACCTGCACGTGCACGGCTTGCACGTGTCACCGGCTGGGGCGAGCGACAACGTGTTCGTGATGGTCGACCCGGGCGGCGAGCACGTCTACGAGTACCTGATCCCCGCCGATCATCCGTCGGGGACGTTCTGGTATCACCCGCATCATCACGGCACCGTTGCCGAGCAGGTCGCTGCGGGGATGGCCGGGATCATCGTGATCGAGGACCCCCTCGATGCCGGGCCGCCGATCGCTGGGACGACCGAGCGGGTGATGGTGCTCACTGATCCGCGGATCGGCACCAGCGCCGAGGTGGTGCTCGGCTGGTCTCCGATGGACATGATGCGAGGCCGGTTCGGCGACGGGGTGCTCGTCAACGGCACTGCGCAGCCGGTCCTGGACGTGGCGACGGGGACGATGGAGCGGTGGCGGATCCTCAACGCGAGCGCATCGCGGTACTACCCGCTGCGACTCGACGGGTTCCGCTGGTGGCAGATCGCGAGCGACGGCGGCCGTCTCACGGCACCGGTCGATGCGACCGGTCTCGTGATCGCACCGGGGGAACGGGCCGAAGTCCTCGTCGCCGTCGACCGCGCGACCACCGCCACCATCACCACCACCTGGCAGGCCGCCACCGGGATGGGCGGGATGGACGGCATGGGCGGGATGGGTGGGCGCGGCAGCGGTGCGGTCGAGACGGTGCTCACTGTCGTCGCGTCAGGTCCGGACGCGGTGGTCGCTGCGCCGTCGGGGAGCCTCAACCGGGTCGAGTCGTTGGTCGACGCTGTCGTCGACAGGTCCCGGACGTTCAGGTTGGCGATGGGCGGGATGATGATGGGCGGTGGGGACGGGATGTCGTTCACGATCAACGGTGCGTCGTTCGACCCGCAAAGGATCGACGTCACCGCCAGCGTCGGCACCGTCGAGGAGTGGACCGTGACCAACGCGTCGCCGATGGCGCATCCGTTCCATCTGCACGTCTGGCCGTTCCAGGTGATCGAGACCAGCGACCGGCGCACACCTCCGTCGGGCTGGAAGGATGTGGTCGACGTGCCCGCCGGCGGCTGGGTCCGCCTGCGCGTGGCGTTCGCCGATTTTGCCGGTCGCACCGTCTACCACTGCCACATCCTCGATCACGAGGACCGCGGGATGATGGGCATCATCGAGGTCCAGTAGCCAGCTGGGCCTGGTTGGTCAGTACGTGAAGGCGGTCAGTGTGCCGTCGCGGCCGACGGCGACGACCGGTTGGAGTGCCCAGGTCGACTCGTCACCGCCCATGCCCGGCGAGTCGGCGGGCATGCCCGGCAGCGCGACGCCGACTACGTCCGCACGTTCCGCGAGGAGTCGGTGGATCGCGGTTGCGGGGACGTGCCCTTCGATCGCGTAGCCGTCGACGATGGCGGTGTGGCACGACGCTGCGTCGTCGGGGATCCCGAGCGACGCCCGGTAGGCGGCACGGTCAGGGTCGTCGCTGACCTCGACGTTGGCTCCGTTCGATCGCAGGTGCACCACCCACGCTTCGCAGCAGCCTCAACCAGGGTCCCGTCGCACGGCGAACGACACACCGGCCAGCGAGCCGTCACCTCCAGTTGTGGTGGAGGCCGACGCCGTTGGGGCCGCTCCGCCGTCGCTGGTCGCGCAGCCCGCCATGACCACGGCGGCGCCCGAGAAACTCGCGCCGAGGATGGCGCAGAACTGGCGGCGGGACATCGCGTTCATCCGACAGCCACGGTAGTGGTGTGGTCGGATCGTGGAGTCGCGCGGGTGCCGTGCGCTGGCCGCCTGAGCAGGCGCAGGCCGTTGGCGATGACGACCAGGCTGGCGCCCATGTCGGCGAGCACGGCGAGCCACAGCGACGCCGTGCCGGTCATTGTCAACACGAAGAACACGGCCTTGACGCCGAGCGCGACGGTGATGTTCTGCCACAGCACGTGCGCGGTGTGGGTGGAGATGCGGATCGTCTCGGCGATCTTGCGCGGGTCGTCGTCCATCAGCGCGATGTCGGCGGTCTCGATCGCGGTGTCGGTCCCGGCTGCGCCCATCGCGATGCCGAGATCGGCGCGGGCGAGCGCTGGGGCGTCGTTGACGCCGTCGCCGACCATGCCGACGTGACCGCCGGCGGCGACGAGTTCGGTGACGATCCGCAACTTGTCGTCGGGAAGCAGGTCACCCCGAGCGTCGCTGATGCCGGCTTCGGTGGCGATCGCGGTGGCGGTGCGCTGGTTGTCACCGGTGAGCATCACCGTCGACACGCCGAGCGCGGTGAGGTCTGCGACGGCTTGGCGGGCGGTCGGGCGCAAGGTGTCTGCCACGGCGAGGATCGCTAGGGGCTCGGCGTTCATCAGCACGATCGCGGTCTTCGCTTCGCGTTCCAGCCGCTCGAGGAGCTGTTCGAGGTCG
Source organism: Actinomycetes bacterium (assembly GCA_029782335.1). GTDB lineage: Bacteria > Actinomycetota > Acidimicrobiia > Acidimicrobiales > Microtrichaceae > JADLFH01. Next base: position 9,367 of record JAKOVA010000066.1, read on the forward strand.
GGGGTGCAGACGCCGGTCTCTTCGACGAGGCGATGGTTGCCCAACGTGTAGGTGACGCCGTCGACGCTGGCGCGCACGCCGCGCCCGGTGATCGCCTCGAACCCGTCGACATCCGCGATCGGGCCGTGGTGGGCGGTGACGATCGCGTGGGCGACGGGGTGTTCGGAGCGGGCTTCGATCGACGCAGCGATGCGCAGGATCTCGGCGTCGTCGAGTGGGCCGAGGTTGATCAGGTCAGTGAGCGCTGGGGTGCCATGGGTGAGGGTGCCGGTCTTGTCGAGCGCGATGGTGCGCAGCTTGCGGGCGTTCTCGAGGTGCACGCCGCCCTTGATCAGGATCCCCCGGCGAGCCGCTCCGCCGAGGCCGGCCACGACGGTGACGGGGGTCGAGATCACCAGCGCGCAGGGGCAGGCGATCACGAGCAACACGAGGGCGCGGTAGAACCAGTCGCGGAAGCTGCCGTGCCCGGTGACCACTGGCAGCACGGCGACCACGATCGCAAGGACGAACACGGCCGGGGTGTAGACGGCGGCGAACCGGTCGACGAAGCGTTGCGCGGGGGCCTTGTCGGCCTGTGCTTCCTGGATCGAGCAGGCGATCCGATCCAGCGTTCCCTCGCCCTTGGCCGCGGTGACGGTGACTTCGAGGGTGCCGCGCTCGTTGATCGTGCCGGCGAACACCGGATCCCCCGATTCCTTGGCGACAGGGATCGACTCACCGGTGATCGGAGCCTGGTTCACCGTGCTCGATCCCGACACGACGTGGCCGTCGAGCGCGATCCGCTCGCCCGGCTTGACGAGCACCACTTCCCCCAACGCGACCTCACCGGTCGCCACGGTCACCCAGGCGTCGTTGCGGCGCACGGTGGCGGTCTCGGGTGCGAGCGCGACGAGTGAGCGGATCGCGTTGCGGGCCCGTTCCAGGCTGAGCGCCTCGATCAACTCGGCGACACCGAACAGCCAGATCACCACCGCTGCTTCGGGCCATTGACCGATCGCGATCGCGCCGATCACCGCGACCGTCATCAGCAGACTCATCGTCATCCGCCGTGACCGCACCGCCTGCACCGCCTTGCGCAGCGTGTCCCGGCCGCCGAGCGCGATCGCCGCCACGGACACCAATGCGATCGGCAGCGACTGCTCGTCGACCCCGGCGATCACCGCGACCTCCGCCCCGATAGCGAGCACACCGGCCGCAACCATCGTCGCGATCGCCCGACGGGGCAGGCCACGTTGCAGAGGCGCGTCCTCGGTCTCGACGACCGTTGCCGGTCGCATCCCGAGCTCTCGGATCGCTGCCTCGATCGGCTCCGCCGACGGCAGATCGTGACGGACCCGGACTCGGCGGCCGACCAGATCGAACTCCAACGTCCGCACCCCGTCCAGCGGTGCCAGCACCGCACGCAGTTGCTGTTCCTCGGTCGCGCAGTCCAGCTCCTCCACCCGGAACGTCACCACCCCCGCACCCGACGCCGGCCCCGACAACGATGTCGCTACCGCCGGCGCGGCGCAGCAGTCATCACCATCGCCACACGCCGACGTGACCGGTGCGATGTCACGCTCAGCTGACACGACGACCCTCCCCCGTGGCGGATTGGTGGCGGACGTGATCGGCCGACAGGTCCAACAACATCCGCACGTGAGCATCGGCCAGCCGGTAATGGATCCGCCGCCCGTCACGGCGCGTTCGCACCACATCCGCAGCCCGCAGCAGACGCAACGCCTGACTCACCACGTTCTCCGCAACCCCGGCGACCCGCGCGAGATCGCACACACACAACTCGCCGCCCTCCAACAACGCGTGCAGGATCGCCAACCGGGTCGGATCCCCCAGCAGCCGGAACAACTCCGCCGTCTCCACATGGGCCTCGCGGCCGGCGACACGCTCCAGCAACGCCTCCACCGGAGCCGCCGGCTCGTCGCAATGCGCCGGGCACACATCCAAATCCACCACCGTCGACCGGCGCGTCGAGGTCTTGCGGGCAGCAGCCATACCCGCCATGATATCTGTGGATCTGAACATATATCAAGACATTTGAACGGGGGTTCCGATGGCGGCCGTGGCGCTCGCCCTCTACCTGGTATGGGTCACATGGGCATTCGGATGGCAGACCATCCGCCAACACCGCCGCACCGGCGACACCGGCCTGCGGCTCGCCGCCCGGCCCGGCACCGCACAGTGGTGGGCCAAGCTCGGCTTCATCGCCGCGATGGCGCTCGGGCTCGCGGCACCGATCGCTGCGCTCGCCGGACTCGACGACATCGCCCGGTTCGACCGGGCCTGGCTCCATGCCATCGGGATCGTGGTGGCCGTCGCCGGCATCGCGCTCACCGACGTGGCGCAACGAGCGATGGGGGCGGCGTGGCGCATCGGTGTCGACCCCGACGAACCCACACCGTTCGTCACCGCCGGCGCGTTCGGTATCGTCCGCAACCCGATCTTCACCGCCATGTTGGTCACCGCCACCGGCCTGACCATGATCATCCCGAACATCGTCAGCATCATCGGGCTCGCCGTCACCATCGCGGCGCTCGAGCTCCAGGTCCGCCTCGTCGAAGAGCCCTACCTGCGCGAGCTCCACGGAGACCGGTACCGCGAGTACAGCGCAACCGTCGGACGCTTCGTCCCCCACATCGGCCGGACACCCCGATGACCCACCCCGCCAACGATGCCGACGCCACCGACTCGAACCACGACGCTCGATCGGTCCGATCCAACCGGCACGAGTCCCAGACCCGACATCGCGGGCCCACGCGTAGTCTGCCGCCGATGCACCAGCCCACCCGCCGGCTCCAACTGCTGTACTTCCCGGACTGCCCCAACTGGCAGCTCGCCGACGCCCGCCTGCATGACGTCGCGTCACAGCTCGGATTGTCGATCGAGCACGTGCTGGTCACCACCACCGAGGCCGCGGAACGACTGTCGTTCAGAGGGTCCCCGACGATCCTGATCGACGGAATCGATCCCTTCGCCGCAGGCGACGAACCGATCGGACTGTCCTGCCGCATCTACCTCACACCGCACGGCTACGAAGGCTCACCCACCACCGCGCAGCTCGCCGCCGCACTCGCGGCGACCGGCTGACACCATCGGCCTATCGTCGCGATCGTGTCCGAGGCGCGCTCCTACTCGACCGTCGTCACCACCGGTCAACGCAATCGGGTCATGGTCCCGGTGCCGTTCGATCCAGACATCGTGTGGGGTGTCAAGCCCGACCACCGGGTCCACGGCACCGTCAACGGCATGAACGTGCGAGCCTCCGTTGAGCCGCTCGGTGACGGTTTCGGAATCGTGCTCGGCCCCGCGTGGCGACGCGACTGCCACATCGGTCCCGGTGACCCTGTCGAAGTTGTGCTGGCGCCCGAAGGCCCCCAACGCGACGAACTCGCCGACGACGTACGCGCCGCGCTCGCCGCCGACCCGGCGGCCGGCGCGTTCTTCGACGGGCTCGCCCAGTTCTACCGGAGCGCGTTCCTCCGATGGATCGACGCAACGAAACGCCGCCCCGACGAACGCGAACGCCGGATCGCCGAGATGATCGACCTGCTCCGACGCGGCGAGAAACAACGACCCTGAACTCCGCCGCCCGAGACCTTCCAGTCAAGTCGAGATGGTCGTGCCGACGCGAACGCGGTTGCCATTGGGGTCAGAGAACGCGAACTCCCGCATCCCCCACGGCATGTCCTCCAGCGGACCAGCCGAGACGCCGGCTGCGACCACCCGTGCGTGCCACTCGTCGGAGTCCGGGACGATCAAGAAGCACCCCGCCATGTTCCGCGAGACATCGAGATCCGGCCGCAGGTCGAGGTCGAACACGCTCACGTCCTCGTACTGCACGAACGCGAACCCGTCGTCATAGGCATGGACGTCGAAACCGATCGACTCGTAGAACGCGATCGTCGCCGCCATGTCGAGCACCGGGAACGTCGGGGTGGTCTCGACCATCCCCGCCTGATGATGAAGCCAGCTGATGCAGTCCCGACAGACCCTCGTCTCCGGATGACACTGCAACTCACCAACCTGCTCGACGGGGCGCTCCTGCCCACAGCACGAACACGTCACGGTCATCGCAGAAACCTACTCCCATAGCCGACACCCCGCCGCCGAGAGGACCGAGGCACGAACAACCCCGGTGACCTGGTCGGATCGCGGGGTGACCCTTGAACGAGCGCCGACGACGACCATGGGGTTCCGCACCCAGTGGTCTAGGCAGCAGGACGCGGCAGCGTGCTCTCGTAGGCGCTCGTCGGCGGCCATTCCAGCCTGAACGAGCAGAACCAACACCGACCAGCTCTCACGAACGACGACGACCACGGACGAATGTGCACGGGCGCCTACGCCATCTCGTGTTGACAAGGCGTTGACAGCCGGCAACGGACGAGGCCCTCCCCGCCGGAGCGGAAAGGGCCTCTGACCTGGTGCTATTGGTGGCGGGGGCAGGATTTGAACCTGCGACCTTCGGGTTATGAGCGGGACGGTCAGCGTCGGCGGTCGTCGGTGCGGGGTGGCATTCGTGCTGCTCACACCACCCAGAGCCGTCAATCTCGTCTGCACCTGTGGGCGCTCGTGGGCGATCCCCAGCGGGAGAAGCGTTGACATCGCGTTGACAAGGCCTGCCGACCGAGCAGCCTGCTGCGATCGGTAACGGACAGGCACCGACATCCGGGGGCGACATCATCCGCGGACCGACATGAGCGGACGAGGACCATCGGGGCGTCCAGTGCCACGCCACCGCACGAGCGCCTACACCAGCGGTCTGCAGCGGGCGACGAACTTCGGGATCGTCGCCTCGAACCGGTCGAGCAGTCGGACCGGCGTGATCGGTGGGCGACGCCGCCGCGCTGCCATCTCGCCGAGGGCAGCGGCCACGCGTTTGCCTTCGTTTGTAGCGATCGCGTCGAGGAGTTCGTCGGGGTGGAGCGGTTCGACGCCATACGGCTCGCAGAGTGCGGTTGGGAAGTCGCCGAGGTCGAATGTGACGATGCTGTCGGCCTCGACCTGGACGGCGAGCGCGAGCACGTGGCGGTCCTTCGCGTTGATCGGCATCGACGCGATCAACTCGTCAGGCGGCGGCCCGTGGAGTGCGTCGGGCAGGGCGACGTTCATCCGGTTGATCCGGTAGTCGATTGCTGCGTCGCTGAGATCGGGTCGGAGCGCGAGGTTGCGGCGGGCCTCGTGGAGGATCGTGTCGGACCAGTGCACGCGTACGAGCCGGTGCGTCGCGAGCGTGAGGAACAGGTCGGTGAGTTCGATCGAGTACAGGACGTTGGCGTCGACGACCGCGACCCGGACGGTCACGACGCGTCGTACAGCCCGAGCTCTTCGGCCTGCGCGGTGAGCTCGTCGAGCGCCCGTCGGGACTGCTCGTCCTGACGGTCGCGGTAGGCGAGCACGTCGACGAGCCGGACCCGCCGATGGCTGCCGACCATCCGATGCGGCATCGCCCCTTGCTCGAGCAACTTCACCAGGTGCGGGCGCGAGACACCGAGCATCTCGGCGGCCTCGACGGTGGTCAGCTCGGCGTGCAACGACGCGACGCTCACGCCGTTGCCGGCGCTCAACTGCTCCACGACCGCCCGGAGCATCGCCAGCAGTTCGCCCGGGACGTCAATGGGATTGCCGTCCGTATCGACGAGACGGATCGACTGTCCTGATCGCGCCAGCGCGGTGGCGATGACCGTCAGCTCTCGTTCATCGACAGTTCCGGGGCGGATCTCGGCGGCCATGGACATAGCGAGCACCCTACAACTCAAATGCAATAAGTGAAACGTCGCGCGGCAGGGCGTCCGCCCCGCCATCATGCATCGGCGACGCGGTGTCGAACGTGCTGCGGGCAACCGTTGGGATCGCCAGCTGGGAACGTCCGGCGGTCTGGATTCGCACGTCGGTCACCCGTGGCTCGCGCTGAGGAGTGCTCTAGAAACGGCACTCAGGTTCTGAGCCGACCCGATCCGATGCTGGCGAGGACTGTCAGGGGCCAGGGAGCGTGACGGTGACCGTAGTGCCGCTCGGGGTGTCGGCGATCTGCACGGTGCCGTGGTGAGCGGTGACGAGTTGGGCGACGACGGCGAGGCCAATGCCGCTGCCGGCGATGTGGCGTGCGGTGTCGCCGCGGTAGAAGCGTTCGAACACACGTGCTCGATCCGCCACCGGGATTCCCGGGCCGTTGTCGCTCACCGTCAACGTCACGTGCTGTGTTGCCGGATCGGGTCGAACGTCGAGCCGGATCCGGCCGCCCGGTGCGGTGAACTTGATCGCATTGGTCAACAGGTTCGTGACGATCTGGCTGAGCCGCGCGCGGTCACCATCGACGGCTGCCGGTTCGAGCCGGAGTTCGAGTTGGTGCTGGTGCGCGTCGACGAGTGGACGGAGTGCGTCGGCGGCCGTGGCGGCGATGTCGGCGAGGTCGCATCGTTCGACGGCGAGCGTCGGACCGGCGAGCGTGGCGTCGGCGTCGGCGAGCGCACCGAGGTCATCGACGAGGCGGCGCAAGCGGAGGATGTCGTCGTGCATCGCGACGAAGTGCTCCATCGTCGGTTCGGTGATGCCGTCGATGACCTCCTCGCATCCGCCCTGCAACAGGGTGAGCGGTGTGCGCAGCTCGTGCGCGACGTCGGTCATCAGGTGGCGGCGGGCGATGTCGTTCGCTTCGAGCCGGTCGGCCATCGCGTCGAAAGTACGGCTGAGGGCGCCGATCTCACCGGGCGCGTCATGGTCACCGGCGCGTGCGCTGGTGTCGCCGTCGCCGAGCCGCTGGGCTGCGTCGGTCACCCGACGGAGTGGCCGCACGATGTGACGACCGATCGGCGCGGCGATCAGCACGGCCGCGACTGCCGCGACCAAGGCGCCGATCGCGACGGTGTTGCCGAGGGCGTCGCGGACGTGCATCTCGGCTTGTGCGAGCTCCCCGGACACGAACGTGACCTGGACGTCGCCGACGGTCTCGCCGTCGACCACAACCGAAGCGTGGCGGGTCGGGCCGGTCGTGTCGGTTGCCATGGCGGGCATACCGTCCATCGGGTTGCGCAACTTGACGACGGCGCCATCGTTGTCGACCACGACGAAGCTCGCGCCGGCTTGGACGGCGAGCATCATCGCCGGGTGCGGATCGACCCCGTCCCAGCTGCCGTGCTGCTGGTAGGCGAGCGCCAGGGTGTCGGCGATCGCGTCGGCCGACGCCTGCTGGCGTTCACGGGCGAGTTGACCGACGGTGTGTTTGGTACGCCACAGGGTGAGCCCGGCGAGGACGAACACGGCGATCACCGCGACCGCGACGAACCCGCCCACCAGCCGCGTCGTGAGCGTGCCGCGTGTCGGTCGGTGGTCAGCGGTCACGGGAGAGGCCCAGGCGGTAGCCGACACCGGTGACGGTCTGCACGACCGTCGGTTGCGTCGGGTCGGGTTCGATCTTGCGGCGCAGGTTCTTCACGTGTGAGTCGACGGTGCGTTCGTAGCCGTCGAACTCGTACCCGCGGACTCGGTTGATCAACTCGTAGCGTGAACACACTCGGCCGGGCTGCGCGGCCAACGCGAGGAGCACTCCCCACTCGGTCGGTGTCAACTCGACCAGCCGCCCGTCGATGGTCACGCGCCGGAGTGTCTCGTCGATGACGAGCAGTCCGCCACCGAACGACTCGGCCGAACTGTCGGCCGACGGGGCGCGACCGCGGCGCAGGATCGCACCGACGCGCAGGACGAGTTCACGTGGGCTGAATGGTTTGGTGACGTAGTCGTCGGCGCCGACCTCGAGACCATGGATGCGGTCGCGTTCGTCGACCTTGGCGGTCAGCATCAGGATCGGCACGTCGCTCGTGCGGCGGATCTCCGCGGCGACGTCCTCTCCACCGATGTCCGGCAGCCGCAGGTCGAGCACGATCAGATCCACCTTTGTGTGGGCGGCGATGTCGAGGGCATCGGCGCCGGTGCCGGCGGTGAGGACCTGATGGCCGTCGTGTTCGAGGTAGCGGCGCACGAGGTCACGGATCCGGACCTCGTCGTCGACCACCAACACCACAGCCATCGGCCCCGCTCCTTCAACGCTCGACGGTAGTGGCCGGTCAGGCCCGGTACGAGAACACCGTCGCCATCCCGGTCTCCAAGTGGTACGTGTTGTGGCAGTGCAGCATCCACTGCCCCGGATTGTCCGCCGCGATGTCGACCTCGACCGACGACATCGGCAACACGTTCACCGTGTCCTTCCGGGCGGAACCGGCGCCGACCATCTGGAACGTGTGCCCGTGCAGATGGATCGGGTGGAACATCATCGTGTCGTTCACGACCTTCAGGCGCAGCCGCTCACCCTCGCTCACCGTGATCGGTGAGGTGTCGGGGAAGCTCGCGCCGTCGATGCCGTGCACGTAGCCCGACGAGTCAGCTGTCAAGCGGATCGTCGTGGACCGATCCGGATCCTTCGACGGCAACCGGGCAGCGTCGGTCGCGGTCAAGTCGCCGTAGCCCAGGGTGCGGCCCGACAACTCCGCCGGTCGTGACCCGACCGTCGGTGCCGCCGCCGTGGTGCTGGTGCGCAGGATCGCCTCCGCGGCCTGGTCGGACTTTGAACCGGCCGGTCTTTTGCATCATGTCCGGGTTGGTGTTGGGACTGTTGCTTGCATCCGAGTGCGAGCGTAGTACTCGGCCTCGAACTCGGCGGGTGGGATGTCGCCGAGCTCGCTGTGCAGTCGACGGTTGTTGAACCAGTCGACCCAGGCAAGGGTCTCGAGCTCGACGTGTTCAGCGTGCCGCCAGGGGCCTCGCCGGCGGATGAGCTCGGTCTTGTAGAGCCCGTTCACGGACTCGGCGAGCGCGTTGATGCTCCTATGTCGTGTCAAGTCGCTTACGCGACCAGCGCGAGGTGGTTCTCTGCTGATGTGGCTGGGAGGAGCGCGTAGAGCTCGCGGGCGACGTATCGCTTGAGGCATCGAATGATCTCCTTCTTCGACAGCCCTTCGGCGGTGCGGCGTTCGACGTAGGCGATGGTCTCGGGGTGCCAGTGCATGCGGACGATGACGGTGCGGTAGAGCGAAGCGTTGTCTTGCCGGTTCCCGCCCCGGTTCAGCCGGTGGCGACCGTTCGTGCGGCCCGAGCCGGCAGGGATCGGGCAGACGCCGCAGAGATTCGCGAAGGCTCGTTCATTGCGGACCC
>JAKOVA010000083.1 GCA_029782335.1 Actinomycetes bacterium
ATGCAGCGCAGCCCTTGCCCACGTCGCCGTACCCGCACACCACCGCGACCTTGCCGCCGATCATGACGTCGGTTGCCCGGTTGATCCCGTCGATGAGGCTGTGACGGCAGCCGTAGAGGTTGTCGAACTTCGACTTGGTGACCGAGTCGTTGACGTTGATGGCGGGGAACAGCAGCGTGCCGGCTTCCATCATCTGATAGAGACGGTGCACGCCGGTGGTCGTCTCCTCGGTGACGCCCTTGATGCCCTTGGCGACCTCGGTCCAGCGCGTCGGCTCCTTGGCGAGGGTGCCTCGGAGCAACTCGAGCACCACCTTCCATTCGTCGGAGTCATCGTCGGTCGCTGCCGGCACTGCTCCGGCCGCCTCGTACTCCGCGCCCTTGTGCACCAGCAACGTGGCGTCACCGCCATCGTCGAGGATCATGTTCGGTCCGCCGCCATCGGGCCAACGAAGGGCCTGGTCGGTGCACCACCAGTACTCCTCGAGCGTCTCGCCCTTCCATGCATACACCGGCACGCCGCTGGGAGCATCGAGCGACCCGTCCGGGCCGACGACGACCGCCGCGGCGGCGTGGTCTTGGGTCGAGAAGATGTTGCAGCTCACCCAACGCACGTCCGCCCCGAGGTGCACCAGGGTTTCGATGAGGACCGCGGTCTGCACGGTCATGTGCAGCGACCCCATGATGCGGGCGCCGCGGAGGGGCTGGCTGTCGGCGTACTCCGCCCGAGTTGCCATGAGACCGGGCATCTCGTGCTCGGCGAGTTCGATCTCTTTGCGGCCAAATGCGGCCAGGGACAGGTCGGCGACCTTGAAGTCGTCGGGGTTCAGAGACATGCGCGCTCCCGCGTTGGTGAGTGAACGTAGGTGGTCGCGGGCTGGGGCCATCAGGCGCCGGTTCAACGAACAGCTCGCAGTGGACGCAGTGTAGGCGGGGCCGGTCCGTCACTCCGCTGCGCCCCCGCCGGGCCGACCCCCACCTCACCCGAACCTGCGTACCCGAACCTGCGTACCCGAACCTGCGTACAAAACCGACCCCCACCGACGGAAACGTCCGCAACCTCAGCCGGGTGGCCAGGTCAGCCAGGGTGGCCGGGTCGGCCGGGCTCAGCCCCGCAGGCGTTCCTTGATCTGATCGAGGATCGGGACGGGACCGGGATCGACACTGGCCTGTGCCGCCGCCTCCAGCGTGACGAAGTCGCCGAACATCACGAGGTCGAGCATCTGGGTGAGGTGCCCGACGCCCTGCGCCTCGACGGTGTGCACATCCGCGACAACCTCGTCGCAGATCTCCGCCACCAACTCGAAGCGACGGCGTGTCTGAGGGTGCTCCGCCGCGTGGCGCAACAGCACGAGGGAGAACACCTGGCGGGTGACGTCCCCGTGTTGTCCCCACCCACAGATCTCGTTGTGGGTCAGCTCCGGAACACGATTCGCGAACGCCGCCACCTTGGCGTTCTCGTTGAACTGTGCCTTCCAGCGGAGCGCGGCGACCTCGCCGACCAGTCCACCGCCGTAGATGATCGGCAGAGTTCGACCGATCCGCCGGGCGAGCACGGCGGCGTCGGAACCGTCGACGTTCAGCGACGACGCGCGCTTGTCGAGGTGGTCCGCGGCGGTCGCGATCTGCTCGGAGATGCCGGGCAGCAGGCCCAACCGCTCGAGGATCACCAGCGGTGGAATCGACACCGCCCCGATCCCCGCACGCGGCATCGGAATGGCGGCATCAATCGGCACGCAGGGAACGCCGTGGCGCTCGGCAAGCTCGCCGAGCTCCCCGCCGGAGGTGATCATCACCGTCCGTGCGCCACGGTCGATCGCCTTGTGGGCAACCTGGATCGTTTCCTCGGTGTTGCCCGAGAACGACACGCAGAAGATCAGGGTGTCGGGCCCGACGAACCGTGGGATCTCGTAGCCCTTCGGAACCACAACCGGCACATCGAGGGCGGGTCCGCACACAGCGGCGGTGAAGTCTCCGCCGATGCCACTGCCCCCCATTCCGGCGACGACGACCGAGGTGATCCCCTCGGCCGAGGGCAGCCCGTCAACAGATCGAGCGGCTTCGGCAGCGTTGCGGACCTGATCGCCGAGCGTCGCCGCCGCGTTGAACATCCCCAGGGAGTCGAGTCGACCGGCGCCCGCCGTGGCACCGCTGGTCATTCGGACTCGTCCGGATCGAAGTTCGCCTCAATCCCCTCGGCCTCGGCCTTCGCCATCAGCGCCTTGTGTTCAGCCTCGGAGACAGACGTCGCCTCCTCGATCAACATCACAGGAATCCCATCGCGCACGGCGTAGGACCGACGCAATCGCGGGTTGTACAACAGCTCGTCGGACTCGAAGTACCACAGCGGACCGAGATCCTCAGGGCAGACGAGCAGGTTGAGGAGGAAGGAATCGGAGAGCGCCATCGGCCCGGAAGGGTAGCGGTTCGGCCGATTCACCCACGAAGAGCGAGGACCAGGTCGCTCAGGAACGGGCGGGAACCGGCACGACCCTGCGAACTGAGCACGCCCGAGAGGGCCGTCTCAGGAAAGCAGCGCGCGAACCTCTGCGACCCGCGCCGCACACTCGTCGTCGGTGGGCGCCTCGAGGTTCAGGCGGAGCAACGGCTCGGTGTTGGAGGGACGGAGGTTGAACCACCACGCTCCCCCGTCGACGGTCAGGCCGTCGAGCCGGTCCTGGGGGAGGTCCGCGTAGTGACGGGCGACCGCCTCGATCACTGCGTGAGGGTCGGCGACCTTGGTGTTGATCTCCCCCGACGCCGAGTACCGCTCGTAGGGGCGCCGCAGTTCCGACAACGGGATCCCACGGACGCTCAACTGTTCCAGCACCAACACCGCTGCAATCAGCCCCGAATCTGCCCGGAAGTTGTCGGCGAAGTAGTAGTGCGCGCTGTGCTCGCCCCCGAAGATTGCGCCGGATTCGGCCATCACGGCCTTGATGAAACTGTGTCCGACCCGGCTTCGGATCGGCTCGCCACCCGCCTCGCGAATCACCTCGGGCACCGCCCGCGAGCAGATGAGGTTGTGCACCACCTTGCCGCCACCGTTTCGGCGTAGCAGCGCGTCCGCGAGGATCGCCGTCGTCGTGGAGCCGGACAATCCGACGCCCGCCTCATCAACCAGAAAAACGCGGTCCGCATCGCCGTCGAACGCAAGGCCGACGTCGGCTCCCGCCTCGACCACCCGCTTGCGGAGATCGGCGGTGTTCTCCGGTTGGATCGGATCGGCCGGGTGGTTCGGGAACGTCCCGTCGAGTTCGGGGTACATCACCTCGAGGTCGAACGGCAGACCGTCGAACACCGCAGGCACCACGAGGCCACCCATTCCGTTCGCCGTGTCCGCGATGACGCGGAGCGGGCGGAGCGAGGCGACCTCGACAAACCCGCGCACGTGGGCGGCGAAATCCGACAGGACGTCCCGCTGCTCGACCGTCCCGCGAACCGCTGCCGGCTCAAGGCCCTCCGCGGCCCAGTCTCGAATCTGGGTGAGGCCAGTGTCCTCGCCAACGGGACGGGCGCCCGAGAGGCAGAACTTGATGCCGTTGTACTGCGCCGGGTTGTGCGAGGCGGTGAACATGGCGCCAGCAGCGTCGAGCGTTCCGGCTGCGAAATAGAGCAGGTCGGTCGAACCGAGACCCAAGTCGACCACGTCGAGGCCCTGTGCGCAGACGCCGTCCGCGAACGCCGCGACCAACTCCTCGCCCGATGGGCGCATGTCACGAGCGACCAGCACCCGCGTCGCTGCGGGGTTGTCGTGGCGGAGGAATCGGGCGAACGCAGCACCGATTGCTCCGGTCATCGACGAGTTGAGTTGGTCCGGGACGGTGCCGCGGACGTCGTAGGCCTTGAAGATCGCTGCGAAATCGCTCATCGAGGCGAACGTTAGGACAGGGCGCCCGCCCGATCGGTGAGGGTCGGCGGAAGGTCGGCGACCGAAGTCTCGTAGCCCCCCGAACGGCCGATGCGGCGAATGCGGAACAGATCACGCACCAGTCGCCACGTGTCCCGCACGACGTGCACGGTGGAGCGGGTGGTGTTGACGACCTCGACTGGCACCTCTTTCAGGGTGAGCCGGTACCGCTCGGCGAGATGGAACACCTCGACGTCCATCGCGAACCCGTCGATCCGGGTGAGCGCGAACACGAGTTGTGCCACGTCGGAGCGGAAGGCCTTCAGGCCACACTGGGTGTCGCGGTACTGCCCCAACAGCACGAGCGAGGTGAAGGCGTTGACGACCCGACCGCCGATCTCGCGGAGCCGTCGTGCAGCGACGAGTGCCCGGGTGTCGGTGTGGCGGCGGCTCCCCACGACGATGTCCCAGCCCGCCTCGACCGCTTCCATCAGCCGCAGCACCTGATCCGGGGAGTACGAGAGGTCGGCGTCGGTGAACGCAACCGTGCGTCCGCGCGCCGCGAGCATTCCGGCTCGCACCGCGGCGCCCTTGCCGGCGTTGGGGTCGAGACGGATCACGCGGTCGGCACCACCTCGCCGCGCGGCCTCCGCGGTTTCGTCGGGAGATCCGTCATCGACCACGATCACCTCGAAGCCACCAGCCTCGCGAAGGTGTCCGAGATCGGCTTCGATCCGGCTGATCGCGGCCGCGATCCCCTCCTCTTCACGGAACGCGGGAACCACGAGGCTGAGACGAACCTCGCCGGGAGGCGTCGGCCGCCCAACTGGCGCCCCCTGATCTGCCCGAACCTCGCTGAACATGCTGAGCCGAAAGAGTGCGGAACGCACCAAGAACGCGACGCCAAGGGAGACCGCCTTCGCCCCGAGCAGCCACCCCACGCCCAGCCGGACGTTCCCGCCCGTCAGCAGGGCGAACACCACAACGTCCACGACAAGCGCGAGCACGGCGGTCGCGAGGTAGCGCGGCGCGTTCGCGAACCAGCGGCGTGACGGCTCTCCCGCGAACGTGAACCGGAGATGACCCGACGCGGAAACTGCGGTTGCAGCCAGGATGGCCGCGACATCGGCGAGTACCACGGGCCAGTGGGCGCCGGCGACGAGCGCGACGCTCGCCACCACGTCAAGCACGGTGGCGACCGAGCCAACCGCAACGAAGCGCCGCAGGGCCTTCATGGCACCGGCGGAGGATCTGGCGCCCGCGGGTCCGCCGCCACCGGATCTGACGGTGCGGCGGCGAGATCCGGAGAACTCGGCCCCCAACGGCCCACCCCACCGCGCTCAGGGCCGAGTTCCGCCGAACCGGGCGAACCGGGCGGCAAATCTGACGGCGCGACGGCGAGATCCGGAGAACTCGGCCCCCAGCGACCCACCCCACCGCGCTCAGGGCCGAGTTCCGCCGAACCGGGCGAACCGGGCGAACCGGGCGGCAAATCTGACGGCGCGGCGGCGAGATCCGGAGAACTCGGCCCCCAACGGCCCACCCCACCGCGCTCAGGGCCGAGTTCCGCCGAACCGGGCGAACCGGGCGAACCGGGCGAACCGGGCGAACCGGGCGAACCGGGCGAACCGGGCGAACCGGGCGAATCTGGCGGTGTCGGGGCGCGGGGCCGGTCCTCACGATCGCCAAGCCACTGATGAGCGACCAGGCCCTCCGGCTCGCGGCGAGTCACCAGCAGCGCGAGGAGCAGCAACCCCACGAGGCTGACGCCCATCGTCCCGAGTTCGATCGGGGTCCGGCCGTAAGTCATCGTGACGTGCTTCGAGGTCGGGATCACCACCATGAGGTTCGGGGTCACCCGGTACGGCCCCTTCCCGCCCGACACCTGCCAGTTCGGGAAATAAGACGTGCGCACCAGC
>JAKOVA010000097.1 GCA_029782335.1 Actinomycetes bacterium
AGGCGACAGAGGCACTTCGGGAAATGGGACGTCACGGTGTCGCACTCGCTCGGCTAACTCAAGAACCAGTCGCGCGCGAAGTGCTTCGGCAGCCCTCCGGCGATGAAACGCTGGAACGGCTCGCACGGATCCGAGAGCTACTTGACCATCTTGACGACGCGTTGCGACGGTCGGGGGACCATGTGCAGCTGGAGCAAGCCCGTCGAGCCCAGCGCGAAGGAGGAGCGATTGCGTAGCAGTCGTCAGCCGGGCCGATCGACGGCCGCACGATCGGCGCCTCTCCCGCAGACTCGCGCGGCGCTCCGCCAGGAAGAAGTCGCCCGGCTCGCGCTCGCTTGCCGCAATCCCACCCAATGAAGCTGAACTGACAGATCGACGATACCGACGTTTCCCGAGTGAAGGCGCTGGTCGCCGGTCAAGCGGGCAACGCTCTGATCCGCGCGCGCCGCGAACGCAACCTGGCAGAGGCGAAGCCTGCCGTCACCAAGGAGCGCTTCTGGCGGGCCATGGTCTCGATGCGGCTCACCACCCGGCAGAAATCCGGACCGGAAAGTCATGTGGCGCGGTTCATCCGCTTGAGTCCCTTTCCCCTCGCTTACGCGGTGGTTCACGGGGCGCGCGATGCCAGCCTCCTGATCGCGAAGGTGCTCAGAAGGGCCGGCGGCATCCGGTTCGCCGACAAGATCTCGAGCGAGCTCGCCCAGAACCTGGAGCTTCTCGAAGGTGGCTTGTGGACCGACACGCTCGCCCAGTGCAATCGGCTGACGCAGCTGGTGCCAAGAGATGTCGAAATCGAGGTGGCGCGGCATATTCAGGAGCACTTCCTCGGCTTCGGACCGAAGCAGTCCCGCAACCTGTTGCAGTCCTTGGGACTGACCCGCTACGAGATCCCGATCGACAGTCGCCTGACCGACTGGCTGAACGAGTTCGGGTTCCCAGTGCGCCTGACAGCTACAGCACTGGGGGACGACAACTACTACCGTTTCATCTCGGATGGCATTCAAGCTCTCTGCGAGCGCAGCGGTGTACTGCCCTGCATCTTCGATGCGGCCGTGTTCGCGTCGCGAGATTCGGTGGCTTGGACCGAAGAAAACGTGATCTTCTGAATGCCCGTGCGAACTACCAAGAACGGCCAACTCATCCAGTGCTCCGACGAGACCGGGACGGCTTATCCACGGCCGCGCGATCGGCGCCTCACACGCAAGACTCGCGCGGCGGTGGGTAAGCCGCCTGCACGAGCCGAGAGCTGTCCGGCCGTCCGCAGTGCTGACGAGAGGTTGGCGAATGCCTGGCCGACGTGTGCCTGCCGCAGTCGACCACTGCGGTTGCGATCCGGAAGACGTTGGCGCAGCATCGCTCCCGCTTACGCTGGCTGAGTCAGCCCGGCTGATGCCCGACACCGCATCGCCCCTGCCCGCACCCGTGGGCGCATACGCCGGCCTCATCTCCTGAAACCCGGCGGCCGCAAGGTCTGGAGATACGCGTCAGGCTTCGGAGACGAAGCGACTGCCCTGCCCCAGTCGAGCATGCGGGACCGTAGCGGCATCAGCCGAGACGCCACTGCTGCAATCACGCCCGCACCCTGCCCCAGCACCCCTGCGCCAACCGCGTCGTCACTACGCGGCGCCAGCCAGTAGTGACGACGCGCACGCTGCCCCAGCGCACGAGCGTTTTGCCCGGGCTGTCGCAAGTGACGACCCCACGTGACGGGCTCCCAGGCGCGTCAAGACCTCGGACCGTGCAACGCGGTCTGCACCCGCCCGCTCCCCGCGGGCCATGTCAGCCATGGCGCCAACCAGCGCACCCAGAGCCTTGGGGCAATGGCTCACCCGATGGATCGCCTTCCCGCAGGAAGCGCCATCGACGCCAATGCCGCGTGCCGCGGCGGCCAGCAGTTACTCGGCACGAAACGGGAGTGGTGTCCCGTGTCCCTCGTGGTTCCCGCAACGCTCAGGCGTTCGGGACGGACAGAAACACTGACCGGACCTGCGTCACACACCAGCGACAGAAAACGGATCGAGAGCCCAGGGGCAACGAACGGAGAGCAGGACGACAAGCAGACGAGAAGCGAATGCGGGATCTGAACTACGAGCTGAAGCAGCTGTGCCGGCGCAACCGCGACGGCAGCTTCGCGACCCAGCGCGATCGCGAGCGCGTGCTCGACCTGGTGGCGAACCAGCTTCATGACCTCGGCTACCGGCACCTGGCTGCAGCAAGCCTCAAGCCCAAGCACGTCGAGGGCCTGGTGGAGCGATGGCAGGCGGAGGGCCTGGCGGTGGGCACGATCAAGAACCGGATGGCGGAGCTGCGATGGTGGGCCGAGAAGATCGGCAAGCAGAACGTCATCGCCCGCGACAACGACCACTACTGCATCGGCAACCGGCAGTACGTCACCAATGTCAGCAAGGCGCGGCAACTGACCGGCGGCGATCTCGCCAGGATCACGGACCCGTACACGGCGATGTCGCTGCGGCTGCAGGCAGCCTTCGGGCTGCGGCGCGGCGAGTCGATCAAGATCCGGCCGGAGTGGGCCGACCGCGGCGACCGGCTGGCGCTCAAGGACACCTGGACCAAGGGTGGGCGGCCGCGCGAGATCCCGATCCGCAACGCGGAGCAGCGCCAGGTCCTCGACGAGGCCAAGGCACTGGCCGGCAGGGGCAGCCTCATCCCGGCCGAGCGAAGCTACGTCGAGCAGTTGCGCCGCTTTGAGCATCAGTGCGCGGCGGCCGGCGCGCACCGCATCCACGGCCATCGCCACCAGTACGCACAGACCCGCTACCGCGAGCTGACCGGATGGCCGGCGCCGGCGGCCGGCGGGCCGCGGTCGAGAGACCTCACGCCCTCGCAACGCGAGGCCGACCGCGAAGCGCGACTCACGATCAGCGAAGAGCTCGGTCACGAGCGCGAGCAGATCACGGCGGTGTATCTGGGTCGATAGCCGCCAGCCTGGCTCACCCTACGCCCAGGATCCAGCCCTCCACACCCGCCACCGTGCGCTCGGGCGGCGTCAGGTTCGGCTGCAAGTACCGCCCAAGCTGTCCGGATCGGTCGGCTTCACTGAGCCAAGACGCCACCGTGAAAGCGTCGTGCTGGTCGGGCGTGCGGTCATCGGCGGGAAAGGCGTGCTTCCAGAGTGACGGGTAGGCCTCGACGACGGCGGACTTGCCCGCGGGGATCGACCAACCGTCGAATGGCCAGAAGTGCAGGCGGCCGCCGAGTTGCTTGCGCAGGTACAGCAGCCAAGGTATGCCGGCATGGGTCGACTTGGCCACCGAACCCTGGACGTCGAAATGGAACACCGACTTGGCCGAGCCGGCGCGTTGTTCGGTCATTCGGCGCCAGCGGGTGTTGCCGGTACGCGCAGCGCCGTTGCCGGCCAGGCCGTCGCGCACGAAGTCGACATAGGTGTGCTCGGCGTCCGTGGGCCAGTGGCGCTGAAAGTCCTCCAGGAACGTGGGCCAGTCGGGCGGAAGCCGATGTACCTCGAAGTAGCGCAGCGGAAAGGAAAACCCGTGGTCGATGCCGACGATCGTCGGGACGTCTTGCGCGAGCCGCTCGGCCAACCAGTGCGCGATGCCGCGTCGCGTCCAGTACCTTCGGGGGCTGGGCGGCGGCGAAACCTCATTCGCGGCGGACTTCCCGACGGCGCAGTAGACGCGCAGGCGCTTGAGACTGGCCTCGGGCGTCTCGGCCCCGGAATAGTCGATGCCGATGTAGCGGGAAAAGGCGGCCATCGAGAACGGCGGCCGACTCAGGACACCTCGGTCAGCAGACTCTCGTACGGAATCTTCAGCCCGTCGTGCAGCCGCTTGACCATCCGCAGGCTGAGTGGCCGCTTGCGGTTCAGCACCTCGGACACCCTCCCGCTCGGACCAATGAAAGGCTCCAGATCGCGAGGCGTCAGTCCCTCCTGCTCCATGCGGAACTTGATCGCCTCCACCGGGTCTGCGGGCCCGAAGTCGTAGTGCCTGTTCTCGTACGCCTCGACGAGCGTCACCAGGACGTCGCGCTCGTCGGCCTGCGGCGTGCCCTCCTCGGCCTGAAAGATCTTTTCCAGGCGGCGGAACACCTTCTTCAGGTCGTCGTCGTTTCGGATCGGCTTAATAGTCATTCACGCTCTCCACGTCGATGCGGTCGTACTGCGCGTGCGTCCCGACGAACTTCACCCAGACGATCCCCGCCTGGTACTGCACTTCCACCACCAGCCGGTACTTGTTGCCGCCCACGTTGAACACCACGCGGTTGTTGCCGCAGATGCTTGCGCTGGCGTACTGATCCTTGATGTCCTGCGGCGTGCGCCACTTCGCCTTGAGCGCCTCTTCGTACCAGCTGTGCAGCGGGCCTCGCGCATCGGCGCAACCGGGGCGCTCCCAGAACTTCTTCAGGCTGCTCTTGGCGATGACCCTCATCGCCAGAAAGTATCTCCCATTTTGGGAGATGCGTCAACGCGCAAGGCCTCCCCGGCGGCGACTCCTGAGTCGGTCGTTGCTGCGAGCCATCGCAGCGGCAAGATTGCGCCTCGGCGACCTGGTGTCGCGCGACGATCCGACGGAGCTCTTACCGCTCCCGGTCAATGCCCTTCCGGCTGCAGCGCGATGACGGCCATGCCGATGAGGGCAATGCTCGCGCCGGCAAGATCCCAACGCGTCAGCGTGACGCCATCGACCAGCCAGAGCCACACCAGGGCGGCCGCGATGTACATGCCGCCGTATGCGGCGTAAGTACGGCCGGCTGCGCTCGGGTGCAGCGTGAGCAGCCATGCGAACAGGGCCAGGGAAGCCGCGGCGGGAACGAGAAGCCAGACACTTCTGCCCTGCTTGAGGACCAGCCAAGGCAGATAGCAGCCGACGATCTCGGCCAGCGCGGTCACGGCGAACAGGCCCGCGATCCTCAGCAGTTCCATCACACCGCCTCCTGCAGCGACGCGATCAATGGACAGTTGACTCGGCCGCGAACGGCCGAACATCGCGCCACCAGCCCCGCCAACACCGACTCGATGCGCTGCAGGTCGCTGAGCTTCTGGCGCACGTCCACGAGCTTCTGTTCGGCCAGTTGTCGCGCTTCGCTGCAGCGTGCGCCGTCCTCGAGCTTCAGCAACTCGCCGACTTCCTCCAGGCTGAACCCGAGCCGCTGCGCGGACTTGATG
>JAKOVA010000307.1 GCA_029782335.1 Actinomycetes bacterium
CGCAACAGGAACACACGAGCGCCGACGGCGACCAACGGACGCCCACGGGAACCCACGCCAGCGGGCGTTGGCGGCTCGTGTTGTACGGATGTTGTACAGGAGCCGGGAAATGCCGCAGGCCCGGTCCTCGGGACCGGGCCTGACCTGGCATTTCCTTGGTGGCGGGGGCAGGATTTGAACCTGCGACCTTCGGGTTATGAGCGTGCAGGTCAACGTCTGCTGTGAGTGGCATCAACCCGTATTCGTGCTGCTCAGGACCTCTGGCACCGTCCGGGTCGTCGGGTCTCGTGTGCGCCAGTGGGCGGCGGTGGGTCGGGCGAGCGTTGACATCGCGTTGACAAGACCTGCCAGCCGAGCCGCTCATCGCTGCTGGCCGCATCCCCTCACCGACGGAGCGTCACATCTGCGTCTCGGAACCCTTGGGAGCGGACGAGGACGATCGGGATCACGGTGCGACCGGACAAGGCCTACACGAGCTGCCGGCATCGGCTCACGAACTTCGGGATCGTCAGACCCGGACCGGATCGACACGCACCTGACGTGAGCGTGAGACCTGCTCGCTCGTCATGGCACGAGCCGCGGGTGTGCGGCGCGAATCGTGGGGTCGAATGCCGGGGTCACCTCGTCCGTCGCTAGGTCGAGCCGAGCAAGTCCGGCGACGTCTCCAGCGGCGATGAAGTAGACCGTGGTGCCGTCGGCGGAGATGGTGGGTTCGGCAGCTGCGCCGCCGTTGCTGGTGAGGTTTGTGAGCTGCCGAGTGGCGGTGCTGTCGGGGTTCACTGCGAAGAGGTCGGTCGCGGCGGCATCGGGTGTTGGGAGTGCGGCGTAGACAACTTCGCCGGTGGTCGCGTTCCAGTCGGCGGTGGCGGCGAACAGTTCTGGCTGGGTGAGCTCGGTCACAGTGTCACCCGTCGTCGTGTCGATGATGGTGAGGGTGACGCCGGTGACGTTGCTGTCGAGTGTTGTGCCGTCACGGTGCACGATCTCGGCGACGATCTGTGTGCCGTCAGGGGACCACCTGGGGCCGGCGCAGAAGTCGGTGGGAGCGAGGGTTGCGATGTCGGTCAGTTCGCCGGACGGGACGTCGACGGTGGCGAGCGCGCCGAGGTCGCCGTCGGCGGTCGTGGTGAGTGTGCACATGGCGATGGAGGTGCCGTCGGGGGACCATGCGGGGTCGTCGATGTAGATGCAGTCGTCGGTGCAGTCGTAGAGCATCTGACTGTCGGAGCCGTCGGTGTTGACGACCCACAGGTCGTCGCGCCCGTCGTCCGCCGTGACCCCGAACGCAAGGTGCGTCCCGTCGGGCGACCAGTCCGGGTTGGTCTGGTGGCCGCCTGGGACGTCTCGTCCTGGTCGCGCCAGTTGATTGCCGTCTTCGTCGAGGACGGCGAGTTCGATGCGCGATGTGCCGTCGACCTGGATCACCATCCACGGTTCGGCGGACGGTGCGACGTTGGTGGAGGGCGGGGTGTTCGTGGTCGTCGGTGCGGGGGCGGTGGTCGGTGACGCGGTGGTCGACGCCGCGTCGGACGCTGTGGTCACCTCGGCTGCGGACTCGCTCGATGTGGCGTCGTCGGAGCATCCGCTCGCGGCGAGGGCAGCGACAACGAGAAGGGCGGGGATGCGGTTCATGAGTTGGGTCCTGTTCGTCTGATGGTCGGGTCCGGCGGGTTGGAGGCCGAGGTGGGGATCAGGTGGTCGAGTTGGTCGGCGAGTTCCCATGCACCATCGGTCCAGTTCGACGCGACGGTCCATGTGATCCGTGTTGACGGTTGGTGGACGCTGCGGAACGAGATGCCGGCGTCGTAGCCCTCGAGTTGAAGAGCGTCGGATCGTGGATGCAGCCAGAACCCGTAGCCGTACGGGGTGCCGCGCGCAGTTGCGCCATGCGGCGTGGTCATCAGCGCGAGTGAGCGTTCACCGACGATGGCGCCTCGTTCCAGGGCGAGCCAGAACCGTGTGGTGTCGGCGACCGTGGTGAAGAGGCCGCCGTCACCGACGCCGCGGTTCGGGACGTGGTGGACGTTGGTGGTAAGGCCGTGACGGTCGAGGTAGCCGATGGCTGCATCGCCTGGGAGCGCGTCGTAGGCGAGCATCCCAGTGCGAGTCATCTGAGCCGGCGCCAGGACGAAACGCTCGATGAGCGCATCGATGGGCACGCCGGTCGTCCGTTCGGCGATCAGTGCGAGCAACACGTATCCGGCGTTGTTGTACCGGAACTCCGTGTTCAGCTCAGATCGCATCGGGACGTCCGCTAGGAGCGCCACGATCGCTCTCGGCGATTCGATCGCACACTGGCGCACCCCTGCCCCGTCCGACCGCTCGTGCAGCTCGGGGCAGAACTCGCCGATCCCAGATCGGTGCGACAACAAGTGATGGACGGTGATCTCATCGTCGAGGTGGGCGAGGTCGGGTCCGAGGACCGATCGCATGGTGGTGGACAGCGACAGCGTGCCGAGTTCGATCAGGCGCATCACGACCAGCGCTGTGCACCCTTTGGTTGCGCTGGCGGTGGCGAATCGTGTGTCGAGGTCGTTGCCGATCTCATGCGCTCGGTCCGCGAAGCCGTGCGCGGAGGCGTGGATGAGCCCGTGCTCGGCTTCGACGCGCACCGCCCCGCAGAAGGACTCGCCCGCGCAGCGTTGCGCGAGTTCCGATATGGCAGCTGCGTCGACGCGAGTGCCCGGGCCGGGATTCATGGTGACGATGATCGGCACGTCGGTAGGTCCGGCGCATCGTGGCAACTACGCATTTCTGGCAGCGTTAGCGTGCGCTCATGGTGACCATCGGGCCGCGAGATGAAGCGTTGGCGGCGGCGCTGCAGGCAGTCCGATCCTCCGGCGGGATCGTCATCGTGGGGCCGGGTGGGGTTGGGAAGTCCACGATGATCGGCGACGTGGTCGAGGTGTTGCAGCCTGAGGAAGTCGTGCGGATCGCCGTCGACGAACTCGCCGACCACCGCGAGGCACCCACCATCCTGTTGGATGCGCTCACCGATCGACCACTGGCTGGCGACACGCTCGAGTCGCAGATCTTCGCTGCCACCGAGCAACGGCGCGTCGCTGTCGTCCTCGACGGCGCCGACTCGGGGATCGAGGACATCCTCGCACTCGTCGCCAGTGTCCCGGTTGGCCCAGAGGGTCCGTGGGTGATCGTGTCCAGCCGGGTTCGCCCGATGTCGCCTGCGATGCCGGTCGTGCATCTTCCACCATTCGACGTCACGACCGCTGGTGGACTCGCCGAGGCCGACCGGATATTCCGCACCTGGTACGCGACGAGCGGCGGCCCGCCCGCCGCGCTCGACAGTGCAAGCGGCACAGTTCGAAGCGTGCTGGTCGCGACGGGTGGCCTGCCCCTCGTGATCCGCGTGGCGGCCGGCGCCGCAGCCGCAGTCGGCCTCGACGCAGCGAAGTCACTGATCGACACCAGCGGACTCGACGCGTTCGCTCGATGCATCGGCCGGAGCGTCGAGCTGCTCACACCACCCGAACGCCGCCTGTTCACCGCACTCGGCGTCACAGCCGGATCGACCGACCCCATCACCGCCGCCGCATTGACGCAGATGACACCCGAAGCCGCGACCTCCGCGCTCGGAGGATTGGTCCGCCACAATCTCATCGACCCGATCGACAGCCGATACCGGCTCCTCCCGCCGATCCACCGCTACACCATCGCTGCATTCGGGACCGACACGGACCTGCAGCTCCGACACCGACGATGGTGCCGTGAACTGGTTGATCACCCCGACCGCATCGTGCTGGAACATGACGCCGACATCAGGCTCGCGATCGGTCGTTGTGTCGACGATCCCTCCTGCGCCACCCAGCTCACCATCCGGCTGACCCACGCGCTGGTCGAGAACCAGCGGCATCACCGCGCCGCCGAACTCCTCGATGCCGTACTCGACAACACCGAGCTGATGGCAACGATCGCCCCCGACGACCACGTCGAACTACTCCGCCTGGCAGCCATCGTCGCGCTCGAATCCGGAGGCTCTCGCCCGGCCGAACGATTCCTCGACGCCGCCGATGCCCTGGCCCCGACGACCCGCAGCCCTGCGAAGGCGACGACACGTCTGATGTCGCTGCGAGCGTCGCTGCTTCACAACGCAGGCGACGCAAGCCGAGCCCTCGACCTCACCATGCGCACAGTCGAGGCTGCCCGCGAGATCGGCGACGATTTCAACGTCCTCCAGAGCTCGCACGACGCCGCCACCATGCTGCAGGACACCGGTCGGTTCGCCGAAGCCGACCTACACGCCGCCTCCGTGATCGGACGCTGCGACCATGCACTTCAGTGGCTCGCCGACATCGCATCCAGTACACGGGCCGCCATCGCCCTCGAACGCGGTGACCGTGCCACCGCCATCGCGATCGCACGTCGCCTCCTCACTGACGCGAGCAGCCTCGGCATCGCCGTCGATGCAGAGTTCTTGCTGATGCTTGCCGACCCGAGCGGCCATGCGGCGTCCCTCACGGCAGCGCCGGAGATGTACGCCGCACCACCTGGCCCCTGGATGGTCTACCTCGAAGCACAAGTTGCGCTGGCCATCCGGTCCCTGGTGCGAGGAGATCCCGAGACAGCGATGGTGTTGGCGTCGGACATCACGGTCGTCGCTGAATCGCTGCCACTCTTCTGGATGCGCCTCGAAGGGCTGCTCCTCACCGGTGACGCCGCCATCATCGTCGACGACCGAATCCAGGCGCTCGCCGCATACGGGCAGGCGCTCACGCTCTCACATCGCCATCGACACCTCCCACGAAGCGCCGACGCACTCGACGGCCTCGCCCGCCTCACACCTCCCGGCCCAGCACGAACCGCGACCCTCGCACACGCCACTGGTTTGCGTACATCGATTGGTGCTGCTCGGCGCCCACGGCCATGGCTCCCTGCCCTCGATGCCCCCAAGCCTCGCACCACGACTGCCACCGCCGACGGGGCATCGCTGACCGATGCAGAGATCGAACGCACCTTGTCTGCGGCCACGGCGAGCGCACAGACCAACCCCACAGGCGACATCTACCCCCTCGAGTTGTTGACGCCAGCCGAGCAGCGAGTAGCCGCACTCGCCGCCCAAGGTGTGACGAACCGAGAGATCGGCGATCAGCTACACATTGCACGCCGTACCGTCGAAACCCACCTGGCTCACGTCTTCCAGAAACTCTCCATCCACAACCGCACACAGCTCGCCGCCAAGCTCGCGACCACCACGCGATAAGGCACCGGAGTTCCCCCTGGTTGACGGACGCTGGAGTGACCCCCGGGGGCGTGCGCGCGAGGGTCTGCATCGACCTCCACGGGGAAGCCGCCGGGGCGGACCGTGTCAGGATCTCGCGGTCATGGTCGTCATGCCTCCGACGACCCGGACGCCCCAACGTGCGAGATCGAGCGCTCAGGCTCGCCCAGGTGATCCGACCACGCCCACCGACTCCCAACCGACGGGAGGTCGCATCGCAGTTCTTGATCAGCCATCAAGATTCGCTTGACTCATGATCAATATCGCGCTTTCGTATGTCTCCGGAGGAGGTCTCCGATGGGACGAGGCATGGGGAGTCGTTGGGCGGCGCTCGGCGGTGTGGTGTTCGTGGTGGTCAACGCGGTCACCGGTGTCGCTGGGTCGGAGCCGCCTGGAGCAGACGCGAGCGCGTCGACCGCCGGAGCGTTCTTCGCAGCGCATGCCGGGGCGATCGAGGCCGGCTTGTGGTTGTTCGGGCTCGGGGCGTTGGGACTGCTGTGGTGGTTCGGTGCCGTGTATCGCTGGATGCGGTCGGCTGAACGATCGTCGGGTTGCGCTGCTGCGTCGCTCGTCGGGTTCGGGATCGGTGGGGCGATGACGTTCGCAGCGTCCGCCGTGTGGAGTGCCGCGGCGCTCGCAGCGTCCGATCTGGGTGCGACGGCGCGAATCGTCAACCTGATCGGCTGGCAGCTGAGGGCGGCCGCCGGCTTCGGGCTGGCCGTGCACCTGCTGGCGACGAACGCGCTCGCGTTGCGGGACCGCTCGCTTCGGATGTGGCTGATCTCGGTCGGGGACGCGTCGGCGATCGCGTTCGTCGTCTCGGGCGTGGCCACCTCGACGTCGACCGGCGATGCCGGCGATCTCGCCGGCCTCGCAGCCGTCATGCTCTACAGCATCTGGATCCTCGGAGTCAGCCACCACCTCTGGCGATGGAACCCTACGATGCCCGGCGCTTCAGCGGCTGCCCTGGGGATGGTCGGGCGGTCAGTCGCGTGACGAAGCGGGCCTCGAACGCCTCCGCACCGCACGCTGGTCGCGCGTACGACATGTCGAATCGTGGCGAGTCGAGCCGGAGCACCAAACGTCGGATCGCAGAGGCCGCGCTCGAGCTGTTCAAGGCACGGGACTACGACGATGTCAGCCTCGCCGAGATCGCGCGCGCCGCCGGCGTGTCACACCAGACGGTCCTCAACCACTTCGACACCAAGGCCGGGGTGATACCGGCATGCGCGGAAGTGTTCAGCGAGCAGGTGGCCGAGCTGAACCTGCCCGTCACGGTCGGCGACCCGGTCTCGATCGTGCAGGTCACCTGCGCCCGTTACGAGATCGTCGGCGACGTCAACGCACGGTGGGCCGACATCGCGCCTCGCGTCCCCGGGCTCGAGACGTTGATCGCGAGAGCCCGCACGAACTTCCAGGCATGGCTCACCGAAGTCCTCGGCGACCTGCTTCCCGGCCCGGACGAACCCGACGAACGCCAGCGCGTGCTCGTCGGGGTCCACGCAGCGCTCGAGGTCCACACCTGGCGGTTCCTTCGCCGAGACCTGCAACTCAGCCAAGCCGACACCGAAGCCCACCTCACCGACCTGATGCTCGGTGTCCTCACCCGCCACCGCGTCCAGCCCACAACGCAGCGACGACGGAGCCGGTGATGGCGCACTACCTGTTCACTTTGTGGGACGGCGGCGGAAGCCTGCCGCCCGAACTCGCCGTTGTCCGCAAGGTCGCCGCCGCGGGCCATCACACCACCGTGCTGATCGACCCCGTCGCGGAACGTGAAGCCAGAGCAGCCGGCGCCCACGACGTGCGGGTCTGGCGTGACGCACCACATCACGCGACTCGGCTCGCCGACGACGACTACATCCGGGACTGGACGATCCGTTCACCCGCGCGGATGCTCACGAACCTGATGGACACCCTCATGATCCGACCGGCCACCGCCTTCGCGGACGAGGTCCTTCGAGCCATCGACAGCGTGAAGCCCGACATCGTGGTCACCAGCTTCCCGCTGTTCGGCTCGATGATCGCCGCCGAAGCACGCGGCCTCCCGATCGTCGCGCTGGTACCCAACGTCGTGTCGTTGCCCTGCGAGGGGATGCCGCCGTTCGGGACCGGCTTCCTGCCCCCACGAACCGCCCTCGGCCGCACACGCGACCGAGCCCTGAACGGCATCGTCGAGCGGATCTGGAACCGCCGCCTCCTCGAACTCAACCAGGCACGGACCGCGCTCGGCCTCGACCCCCTCCACCGACTACTCGCGCAATACGAACGAGCCGACCGAGTCCTCGCGCTCACCGGCACCGCGTTCGACTTTCCTGCCTCTTTGCCGGCGAACGTGCGCTACGTCGGACCGCAACTCGACGACCCACACTGGACCGAAACGTGGGAACCGCCCGCGGACGACGGGCGACCGTTCGTCCTCGTCGCGATGAGCACCACCTACATGGACCACGTCGACCAGCTCCAACGCGCCCTCACGGCAGTCGGCTCTCTGCCGGTACGAGCGCTCGTCACCACCGGCCCCGCCATCGACCCCGACCAGCTCAACGCGGCCCCCAACGTCAACGTCGTCCGCTCCGCTCCCCACGCCAAGATCCTCCGCCACACCGACGTCGTCGTCACCCACGGTGGCCACGGCACCGTCGTCAAAGCCCTCGCCGCCGGCGTCCCCCTCGTCTGTATCCCCACCGGCCGCGACCAACCCGACAACGCCGCCCGAGTCACCCACCGCAACGCCGGGCTGCGACTCGCGAAGAACGCCCGACCATCCAAGATCGCCGCAGCAATCACCCGCATTCTCGACGACCCGAACTATCGCCAGAAGGCCAGCGAACTCGGCGCCGCACTCACCGCGGAGGCCGTCTCCACCCGCCTCCTCGACGAGCTCGAGACGGCGCGCGAGCGCAACGATGAACGGGCGACCGGCTGACCGAGCGGCACGGTCTCGCGGCCTGACGGATTGGGCAACGCCTCCAGTCGGTCGGCAATCTCGTGGAAGGCCACGACCTAGTGAACCCGCCAACGTCGCCGCAGCGCATCACCCTCTGAGACGGTCTCATCAAACAGTCGGATATCCGACGCGCGCTCGCCCCTGACAGCGCTCACTCCGCGAACGTCAACGACACCGACAGTGAACGGTGAGAGTCGATGTCTTCCCGCAACTCGGCGATCTTGCGCTCCGCTAAGGCGATCACGTCAGCACCGGCGATGAACCGTCGCGGCGGCGGGTCCTCCTCGGCGATCTTGACCAACGCGGCCGCCAGCTTGTCCGGGTCGCCGGCCTGCTGGCCGTCCTGTGACTGCCACCAGACACGCTGCGCGGCGCTTCGCTCCGCGTAGTCGTCCACGTGAGCATCGGGCCACACCAGCGACGCCGGGCTCGCCAAACCCGTGCGGAAGAAGCCCGGGTTGACGATCGTGGTGTGGATTCCGAACGGGGCAACCTCGGCGGACAGCGCAGTCACCCAGCCCTCCAGCCCGGCTTTCGACGCCGCGTACACCGACGAGTACTCGAACCCGATCAGGCCGGCACCCGACGAGACCGCAATCACGTGACCGGAGCGTTGCTGCCGCATCACCGGCAACACCGCCCGCGTCACGTTCATCGGCCCCACCAGATTCGCCGCCAACTGCTGACCGACCTGCTGCGGTGACATTTCCTCGAAAAACCCCTTGAACGACGCACCGGCGCTGTTCACGAGCACATCGATGCGGCCGAACCGCCCCACCGCCGCCTCCACCGCTGACGACGCATCAGCGGTGCTCGTCACGTCCAGCTTCACTCCGAGCACGTCGCGCTCGCCAAAGAACACACGCTCCACATCGGCCACCCGCCGGCCGGCAGCGACAACAGCGTGACCAGCCGCGAGCGCCGCACGAGCAAACGACTCGCCCATCCCGCGACCCGCGCCGGTGATGAACCACACACGTCGACCACCCATCCGGCACCTCCACACGGTTCGAGGCCACCGTATCCCGCTCTGCGACGCCTCCGAGCAGGCAAGACCTTCGGGTTGTGTCCCCAGTGGTCGAGGCGGAATGCCGCGACCGTGTGATCCCGTAGGCGCTCGTCGGCGGCCGTTTCCGCCGCAACGGGCAGAACCAGCACCGATCCGGTGGCACGAGCACCGATGAGGACGGACGGATGCGCACGGGCGCCTACGCCATCTCGTGTTGACAAGGCGTTGACAGCCGGCAACGGACGAGGCCCTCCCCGCCGGAGCGGAAAGGGCCTCTGACCTGGTGCTATTGGTGGCGGGGGCAGGATTTGAACCTGCGACCTTCGGGTTATGAGCGGGACGGTCAACGTCCGCACTGGTTGGCGCCCGGCTACGTTCGTCCTGCTCACGACCGCTGGCGCCGTCCGGCTCGTAGGCGCTCGTAGGCGGCCGTTGGCGGTCGTAGGTCGCACGAGCGTTGACATCGC
>JAKOVA010000106.1 GCA_029782335.1 Actinomycetes bacterium
GTCGGGACCGGGCGCGAGTCTTCCGACCAGGACGATGTGGCGGCGACCGACCGAGACGGCACCTTCGCCCCAGTGCAGCAGGTCGCTGCCGCGCAGGTCGCGCCGGAACCGGCCGGTGAACAGGGCATCGCTGGCCGCCGACGTGGCCGCGGCGACAGTGGGCGCCGGCGGAGCCGTGAGGATCGGCAGCAGGTAGATCCCGAGGCCGAAGCCCAGGGCCAGCGCCACGACGTGCGTCAGAAGGCGCAGCAGCCACTTCTTCATGCTTCCTCGCGCCGTTCTCATCGTGCGGACGATTCCGTACAGTCTACGCTGCTGGCAGCGCGCCGGCAGCGACGTCGTCGGGTGATAGATTCACCCGACACCCCGGCCAGTCCGGTCGGTCGATGCTGCCCGAGGAGTCGAAGATGGGCTGGTTCTCGAAGAAGGACGACGATTTCTTCCTCGCCACCGTCGTGCCGAACGACGACGGCGCGCGGGTCGGCAAGTACCTCGGCGTGGTCAACGGCGAGGCGATCATCGGCGCGAACATCTTCCGCGACCTGTTCTCGTCGGTGCGCGACGTGGTGGGTGGCCGGGCCGGCGGCTACGAGCGCGCGCTCGCCGGCGCTCGCGACGCGGCGCTCGGGGAGATGGTGGCCGCCGCCAGGGAACTGGGCGCCGACGGCGTGGTCGGCATCGACTTCGACTACGAGGTGCTCGGCGAGGCGAACGGGATGATGATGGTGTCGGTGAGCGGGACGGCGGTGAAGATGGCGGGGAGGTAGCGCCACGGCGGCCGCACGCGAACGCCTGAAGAATGCCTCGATTCACTCATCGCGATCAGCAAGCTTGCTCAATGCGTTGAGTCATTCGCCATATGGACCGGGCGACTGTCGAGCGACAGCGCCCGTACAGGGCGGCACGTGGCGCGAGGGGCCTTCTTCACTGCGACGCAAGCGAGGCGAGCGAGTGCGCCACCGCTCTGCAGGCGTCGAGCAGATCCGTGTCCAGCCGTTCGGTCACCTCCAGATCGCCCTCGTACTCCCCGCGATTCCGGATGTCGTGGCACTTGGCCATCACCCGCCAGACCTCCGGACCCAACCCGACGGTGTGCGGCAGTAGCTGGAACACGATGTAGCGGTTCGCCGATCGATAGCCGTGCCACCGAAGCGCCGCCAGGCACAGCGCATGCGCGGCGTTGTAGGCGAGATCGAACCGGCTCTCCAAAGACAGTTTCGCGTTCGTGGCATCGCCCAGGCGGGCGGACGCCGACCGGCGAAGCCCGGCGAACTCCGCGGCGTCCGGGGGCTCGGGCTTCAACGGCTTACCCGGGCCGCTCAGGTTGTCGAACGCCGACGTCATTTTCGCTCCCGATCACCCACACCTTCGGCTGGGACCATACGCGCACGGTGAACGCGCTCTGCTTCTCGAAGGCGGCTGCGAGATCTTCCGTGGTGAGGATCGTCGGGTTCACCTGCCGACCGAGCACCGCGCTGACATCTTCCAGCACCGCATAGGTGTCCGCATAGCTGACCGTATCGCTGACGACCATCAGGTCTATGTCGCTGGCCGCCGTATCCGCGCCCTTCGCCACGGACCCGTAGACGAAGGCGGCGCGTATCTTCGAAGCCAGCGGCGCGAGCGCTTCGCGCAACGGCTCGGCGAGGCCGAAGGTTTTGCGAACGATGGCGCACAACTCGGCAAAGATCGGAGACTCGGCATTGGCCTGGAAGTGCTTGCGATTGCCGATCGCGCGCACGGTCACCAAGCCGCTGTCCGCGAGGCTGGCAAGCTCGCGCTGAACGGCGCCCGATCCCGACCGGGCGAGCGCGATCAGCTCCGTCGCGTAATAGCTGCGCTCGGGCTGGCCGAACAACAGGCGAAGAACGCGCTGGCGGGTGCCGGAAAACAAGGCGTCCGCCAAGCTGCTCGGGGGCGGTTGGGTCGCCGCGGCCTTGTCCATGCCCATATCGGGTATGTTAATGCCCAAATTGGGTATGTCAAGCTCGAGCGCGGCAACCCGAGATCCGACGGGGCACGGGGGGTGTCTTCAGCGGTCGCGCTCCCGCACCCTGATCAGCCGGGAGAGGTGAAGGCTCGCCAGTGCGACCTCGTCGGGCATGAGCGCCTGTGCGGTGTTGTCCAGAAAGGCCGGGAGCGCCTTGGGCTCCAGCACCCAGATCTCGCGGGTGGTACCGGGCCTTTGCTCGACGAACCAGCCCGGGAACAGCACTACCGGCCTGACCGGTAGACGCTTGCCTGTGCTCTCTGCGAGCACTTCCCGGAGCCACCTCGCTTGCGCCAATGCCTGCACCACGATGCGATCATCGACCTCCCGATCGCCCACGGTGAGCGCCTTGCCATCGAAGACCACTCGGGCATCGCCACGCCGGGGCTTGGATCTCGTCTTCGTCTCCACCGTGAACACGCCCGCCGGACCGATCAGGACGTGGTCGACGTTGAATCCGGTTCCGACGACATCATGGAACACCCGGTAGCCCTTCGCACGCAGCCCCTCGAGATACTGACCGACGACCTTCTCGCCCTCCGACGCGAGACGCAGTGAATGAAGTCGTGGTCGAAGGCGGTAAAAGCGCCAGGCAGCGAAGGCAATGGCTGCCAGAGCGAGCGCCGTCATGAGGCGCGGAACCGGCGGCGCGCCCGTGTAGTCGCGCCACCATTCGAAGCCGGCAAGAGCGGTCAGCATCACGGCGAAGAGCGCGGGATATTCGAACCGATCCTCGATCAGCTTCTGGCGCTGTTCGTCCACCGATTGGCCCGGCAGGCGCAGCGGCTTGTCCTTGATGGGTGAACGGGTTTCGTCGGTCATTGGTCGGCCGAAGACTGCCCGAAGTCGTCCGCAATCAATCTGAACTGCTCCAGCGCCGTCCCATAGCCACGCCGAGGGACGCGGCGACGTGCGACCTCGTCTCCGCATCCGGAATCCACACGAACACGCCCCTGATGGCGCGGGTCAGTAGAATCCTGTACGCCTGCCTGACTTTCTCGACGACATTCGCGCCTCTTGGCCCGGCTGGCGCCACGGCGCCTTCTCGAAGCGCCTGGCGAACCAGTACACCTATCCCGGACTCGTGGACGTTCTCCAGTAGTGCCTTCCACTGCCCGTCGCGCCACACGAGGTCATCCAGCCACAGCAGCCCGAGGTAGTCGAAGTCGAAACCCCTGACCGCATAGGTGCAGCCCACCTCGCAAAGCGGGTCGTCGTGAATCGGAAGACCCGGGCGCCCCGCAACAAAGCCGGTGTAGTCCTGCCCGGGCACGAAGTTCCAGGGTCGACTCCAGATTCGCCTCTCCCCATCCGGCATATCGACGACTTCCCGGAAGTCGAGAGCGTCCGGCGGAAGGCGATGCGGATACGTCGATCCCTCGGTCTTCCAGGGCCTCGAGTACGTGGAAACCAGCCTGACCGTATGCCCGTCGGCGCGTCGTCGCAGTTCACCCTCCATCTCGAACGGGTTCGCGAAGATGTGGAATTCCATGCCCGGGCGTGCAGTCACTCCGACGCCAAAGGACGAGCCGGTCGTAGCCTCCGCTGCAGCCAGGAGCCCACTGGACTGCGCACTGCTCCCAAGCCGCACTGGAAGTGCAATGACGTTGCTCGACCCGGATCGGCCGAACGCCCCATCGCCCGCGGGCCGATGCCACGCTGACGCATACACGCGGTTGAGCTCCTCCGAACCCCCGCTCAAGAGCGAATCGACCCAGGCGACGTATTCGGCTGACCCGGCGCAACGAAATTGCACGCCTTGCAGCGAGACGCGCTCGACGACGGCACCGAGTTCGCGTGCCCATCCCTCGATGTCCGACACGCTCGTGTTCTCGCGCGACCTGAAGCTCTGGTCTGGGTCGAGAAAGAACACCGCAAGCCGACTGCAACGGATGATGTGAAACGCCTGGGGCCCCAGCCCGGTCACGAAGCCGAACTGTCCGACGCCATGCTCGCGCTCGGGATTGATCAACGCGTGCGCCTCGTCGACCAGTGCGAACAGGCACGCATCGTCTTCGGCGCCTTTCTTCGGCGGGATGCCCCGCTGGGCAAGATCCCGAAGGTGTGCGCGCCAATCAGCTGCTTCTCGATACAGGTTCGACCGACCGGTGGCGCGCCGGATCCGGCCGAGCTGCTGGGTGTCGATCGGCGAGAAACTCGTCGCCTTCCTCGCGACACCGCGCGCAGCGCGTGACCGCGAGACCTTGTCGATCAGGTAGGTCCAGTTGCTGCTCTGGCTTTGCGAGGTGGTGACGAGCACGACGTTGCCCTCGGGCACCGCCTCGTCGGAAACGAGGTTCGCCCACAGGCGCGCCGCAACGGCCGATTTTCCCGATCCGGGTGGGCCTTCGACGATGATGACGTGCTTGCGATCGGACGGCGTGGACATCGCATCGCGCGCCTTGGTTTCGCAAAGGTGCAGAGCCCGCCGCTGATTGTCCAGGAGTTCGAAGTGGCGCACGTCGCCGTCGAGGATCAGCCGCCCGATCTGCCGCATGAAGCCCCGGTCCTGCCTGTACGTCCCGACGGCGAATTGCGTCGCAAACGATTCGTCCTGCTCCGTGATCCGCGCCGCGAGATACGAGGGCAGTTCGATCCCGACGTCGTCCTGGGACATCGAAAAGAGGGGAAAGTCGCCAGCGAGCCGCTCGTTCGGCGGAACGACATAAGGGTGCTTCAGCAGACCCGACGTCAACAGCACGAAGCCATGCACCGCGGCACCGTGTTCGAGCACGGCCGAATGGAATCGCCGGCAATACTCGACGTAGCCGCGCACTTGGTCGGAAGGATGGAGTTCCTGGGAACCGCGACGCTCGATCAGGCCTTCGGCGACCCCCGGCCGGTCATTGCTGGTCTCCCAATCCTTGAGCTCGACGATCACCGCACTCGGCCGATCCCGATGTCGACCGAGCAGGACCACGTCACACCATGCCGATGCACCGGGGAGCTGGTACTCGAGTGCAGCGTGATGCTCCCGTCTCGCGAAGTGCACGTGCACGCGGCCGAGTTCCGGCGTCGTCAACGCTTCGCAGAGCCGCGGCAGGGATCGTTCCCATGCGTGACGCTCACTCGTCCCACCCCGTCCGGTCAGGTCGGCAAGCTCGGCGACGAGTGACGGCAGATCCGCCGACACACGCGCACGGAGCTCGCCGACAGTCAGAAGCACGGCTCGCTCCGCGTGCGCACGCCGAACCACCGGCCGAACCTCGGGCCAACCCGATTCGGAAGGGAACCGTGCGCGGTCTCCAGGTTGGCCGCGCCCACATCGCACGCGTGCCAGCCGACCGCGGACAGCAGCCGGACGACCTCTGCTCGGGCACGTTCCTCGCTGGTAAGCACCTGTTTCGGGCCAGGTCTTCGGGTTGTTGGCGGGAGTGTAGCCCTCGGACAGAAGGCGGTCGATGGACAGTATCGAATTGGCAAATGCTGTCGGCCCGTCGGGCTCGCCGGGCGAGCCAGCGCGCCCTATCCCGGCAGCGAATACGACACCTTCGTCCCCTGCACCGAGACGATGCCGGTCGACTGCAGGTGCCCGAAGACCCGGGAGAGCTCGTCGTCGGACAACTGCTTCTGGAACAACGCACCGATCGAGTTCGTCAGCGTCGCGACGCTGCGCGGCAGGGCGGCCCCGCGCTGCTTCAGGTTCTTCACCACCACCGCCGCCCGCTCCGACACTGGCTGGGACAACCCCGACTTGACGATCGGCATCTCGGTGACGTCGTTCGACCGGCACGCGTACACCTTCAGGGTCTTCAGGTGCGCGATCAGCGGATCGAAGCCGGTGTCCCGCGAAATGATGTGGAAGTAGGCGTCGGGCTCGCGCAGCGCCAGCTGGCCGAGGTAGAACGCGATGTGGAAGTCGAGCGCGTTCTTGCCGGGCGCCGGGACGCGGACGTACTCCGCCCTTGGCCCCATGCGTTGCAGCGTGCTGGCGATCTCGAACGACACCTTCGACTGGCCGGGTCCGACGAACACTTGAATCCTGAAGTGCTCCGCATCCAGGACAGACATCGCCGCCGGCTGCACGTTCTCGTAGTCGATCAGTACGTAGTTGGTTCTCATGCGCCCCTCGTTGGTCGGCCCCGGCGCACTGCTGTTTGGGGTATCTGGGACGAATAGCAGCGCCGCCGGCGTCGGCCAAGGCCGTACCGATCGGCGGGGCCCTCGGGCGGACCACTGTCCGCAACTGGAACACCCCTCGCGCCGCCATTCCTTGACCACCCGCGCGATCCCGTTTAGCGTCGGCGACGATACCGGCCAACCATTGCGCGGCCCGGCCTCCCCGCAGTCCGGATTCCTCGGCCCCCCGTCACGGAGCCTTCGATGTTCTGGGAACACGAAGACTGGTCCAATCTCGACGCCAGCGAGCTCGCCGACGCGCTGGCGACCCTCCGCGCTGGCCTGCCCGCGCACGATCGCGGCGCGTTCGCGCTGCACGACGCGCCAGACGATTCGCACGCTTTCGATGACGGGCATTTGCAGGTGCGCTCGATCCGGGTGCGCCGGCTGCGCTTCTACGCCGACCACTGGCTCTACGAACTGGGCCTGTCGCCCGAGGCCACCGGGCTCGCCGGCCGCTACGAGTCGGCGCGCGCGTTCGTCGTGCTGTCGCCGGCCGACGCCTCCGAGGCGCCGCCTCCGCAGGTCGGGGCGCCGCAGCCGCCGCACCGGCGCCCGGCGCTGGCCGCCCGAGACGGGGCCGTGTCCGCGGTGCTGCTCGACTGGACCGCCGGGGTCATCTTCCAGCTCAACGAGCGCGGGCGGATGCGGCTGGTGCCCGACGGGCGATTCGATCGGCAGCTCGCACTCGACTATCTGGACTTCTTCGTCTCGTTCATCGCCAGCGAGAATTCGCGCGAGCCCTTCCTGCTGTTGCACGGCGGCACGCTCGCGCAGCCCGCGGGCATCCCGCGCCGGCGCGCCAGCCTGCCGGCCTTCGAGCAGGCGATCGGCGAGCAGCTGCTCGATGGCAAGCC
>JAKOVA010000118.1 GCA_029782335.1 Actinomycetes bacterium
GGGGAGCCCTTCTGCTGCGTCACCCCAGGCGGCCGCCGGATCGCCCGGCGATGACGCCAACGGCCCCATGGCACCGACCGCCTCGCCGACGCCTCCCGAGAGAGTCCCGCCACCGATTAGCGCAGCGAACCGTGCGCCGCCCCACACGATGCCCGCTGAGCCCAGCACAACCCCGCCCAGCGCAACGAGCACGACGTCGCCGCCAGTACCCGCGTTGGCGCGGTTGACGGGCTGACTCACTCCCACCCCGCCGAACCAGATCGGGAGTCTCCAACGCCGATCGGGACCTCGATCGGGAGCAACACCGGGACCTTCTCCGGGACCCGCATTTCGGATTCTCCACCCACTGCCACCAACGCAAGGAGAATCCCATGAACCTCTTCAGGCACATCGAGGCCGACTACCGGCGAATCGCCCGTGACGGCATCCCCGACGAGTGGTGCATCGACCTCGCCACCCTCGACGACGTCGTCGAAGCCATCCGCGATCATCGAGAGGACCAGGAACGCTCGGACGACCTCACCCGCCACCTCGCGACGACCGCCAGAACCGATCAGCGAGCCGCCGTCGTTCTGCTCTACGCACTCGCGCCACTGCTCGGCGCCCGCCTCGGCCGGGCGGTCACGACCGAGTACCGAACCGATGCGCTCACCGAACTCGCCATGGTCATCCTCGACTCGCCGCTCGACGGACCTCGACTCGCCCAACGGCTCGTCAACCGAGCCCACACCCGCGTCTACAAGGCCGCCCGCAGAGTCGAGCAACGGGGCGTCGTGCACATCGTGGAGATCGCCCCCGTCGATCCGCACCGGATAGCGGTGAGCGTCGGGACATGCGCCGTCGACATCGCCGACGGGGTTACCGACCGGCTGGCCCTCGCCAGGTTCAACGATGCTGTGCTGACAGCTGTCGACAAAGGAGCCTTGTCCGGATCGGTCTGGGCTGCGTACCGAGATCACCGCCTGCGACGAGCGGTCGATTCGTCGCCCCCTGCATCGACAGCCGTCCAACGCAAGCTGGCTTCGAGAGCTGCATCGCGGCTCCAGCCGCTTGTCGATCAGTACCTGCACGCTGCATGACGCACCCCGATTGCCCGCGATGCGCGACATGGCCCGGTCGAGGGACCGGGTGTCACACCCGTCGCGCCTTTGGGCAGTCGTCCCGGCTGGTGGTCGGGTTCACCGGAGATCGAGCAGGCGCTGAAGTGCGCCAGCACTCGGAAGCTGATTGGTCGAAGCCTCGATTCGATCGAGGCGCCCTTGCCCGCCTCGTACGCTATTGGCATGGCGTGGCGGAGCAAGCGAACCGGGCACGACGGCGACTCCCTTGGTCCCATCGAGATCTCCGCGTCTGGCAGCGGCGTGATCCTTGCGGGGCCGCCAACAGCCGTGTCCGCGTTCGTCGATCAGATGCTCGATGCCACCAAGGAGGTCGGCGGGCGTTCGAGACACTTCATCGTCGACGGAGTACAGGTAGCAGCCAATGTCGCGGCGTTCCGCCAAACGCACCGTGAGTACATCGAGTTCTCCGAACGAGCCTGCAAGCTGCTGAAGGAACATGGTGCGATCGCGACCAAGGACGGCAACTACCGCAGCTTCGTCCGCAAGGGTCGGGAGTTCGCCGGCAACCTCGACTGGAAGCCGGTCAACCTTGGACCTGAGCAAGCCTTGGGCCTTCAGGCGGCGGCCGGCCAACTGGCGCTTCGGGCGGCCATCAAGGAAGTCACGGTTGCGCTTGAACGGATCGAAGGCAAGATCGACAAGCTGGCCGAACTCGCCGAGGCCGAACGGCTCGGCGCCGTCGTCGCCGATCGGGCGACACTGCAGCCGCTCGTCGACCGCGTGAGATCGTCCGGCAAGATCAGTAGCACCGACTGGGCAACCGTCGCATCACTCGGACCATGGATCGCTCGCGACATCGAGACGCTCCGCGCGTAC
This sequence comes from Actinomycetes bacterium, assembly GCA_029782335.1. Lineage (GTDB taxonomy): Bacteria > Actinomycetota > Acidimicrobiia > Acidimicrobiales > Microtrichaceae > JADLFH01. The sequence goes on from JAKOVA010000118.1 coordinate 1,938, forward strand.
ATCCTGCGGCAGCTCAAGGATGTGAGGGGCAGTTCGCTTGTCCGAATCCGGGCGGGTGAAGCCGAAGAGCTGACCGACCGGCTCCTCAGGGAGTCCGTAGCGCTATTGGTCGTTGCCGAACAGAACTATGCGCTATGGCAGGAACTCCGACTCGCGCATGCGGTGAACCACGAACCTGCTGCCACCGCCGCCGTCACAGCGGACATTCACCAACAACTGGCTGCTCTCACCCAGGCCGACCAGGGCCTTGTCGACATACTTCAAGACGTCGCCGACCGGCCCCCCTCCAGGCACGTCGTCTCCGCAAGCACGTCGGTCAACTCGACGAGATGACCCTCTGGTTCTGCGAGCAGCGGCACCTCGATGACCGACCGAGCGAACGGCCCGAACTGGCTCGACTGCCCGAGTCGCTCAGCAAGGTCGGTGGCACGATTGCCGGCGCCGCGCGCAGCACGACGAGGGCGATCGCCGCCAGCCCCAGCCGGTTGCGTAACCGCAAGGATGGTGATTCGGGTGAGGAGAGTCCGGCGGAACTCACCCCCTGAGGCTCGCCATGCCACCGCCCGCTGACGCTCGCACCATGTGCGACGCTCTGACTGCTCCGGCCGAGCGGTGGGAGCCTCAGTCACGTTCGTCCGAGGTCTGTACAGTCCGGGACCGCTGCCGCTCCGGCCAGGTTCTTGGCGAGGAGGGCCGTCTACGTGGCGAAATGCTCCACACGCGCCAGAGCTGGCGCGATGGGTCGAAGTAGCTCTGATCCAGACGCGCTCGTCCATCGTGAGTCCTGCATTGCCCAGCCGTTTAGGTCAAGCCCCTCGGGCGGCTCCACGACGTCAAGCGGCTGGTTGCGCCTCTCCAGCAGACCAACGAGGCGGTCGCCCCATGCGCGGCCAGCTGAGTCGGCGTCGACGACTGCGACGAGCGTTCTGCCGCTACTTCCTGCATGACGGACGAGGACGTCCGCCACGCGGTCATCCGGCGCTTGGGATCCGAGGATGCCGACAGCGGCGTAGCCGGCCCCTGCGGCGGTGAGTGCGTCAGGGATGCCTTCGGTGACGAGCAACACGCCGGCGGTTGTGCGACCGTCGGGTGTGCGGGTCCAGGCGAGGCGTGGGTTCGATCCGAGGCTGCCGGCCGGGTTGTCGTACTTGTCGGAACCGATCGGCTCGAGGTAGCGGGCTTGGACGTACTGGACGTTGCCCTCGGGATCGAGCGCGGGGAACGTGGCGGCGAGGGAGTGGCCGTGGGGGAGCCCTCGTCGGCGGGACATCATCGCTCGGCCGGGGTCGGCACCGACGTGGTTGGCCCGAAGGAGGTCGTCGTCGAAACCGCGCGCGTGGAGCCAGTCGCGCACCGGAGCGCCGGTGTGTCCCCACAGGATCTTCTCGCAGGCGTGCACGTAGCGGACCACCGATGGATCGAGCGGAACCACGCTCGGCCCGGCGCGTTGCGGCTTGCGACGTGCGGGTGGGAGCGGTTGATCAGGGATCATCCCGGCGCGGTTGGCGAGCCACGCGATGGCGTCGGCACGGTTGACGCGTTGGGTCGCGACGATGAGGTCGATGGCGTCGCCGCGGTGGGTGTTGTCTCCGGACCAGCAGCGCCATCGCTCATGTCCACGGTGGTCCGTGTGCATGGTGACCGAGGCGTGCTGGTCGTCATGGTCGGGCATCGGGCAGTGCCAACGGCGACCGCGGATGCTGCGAGTAGCGGGCGTCGCGAGCTCGTCTAGAAGTTGGGTGAGGTCGGAGCGTGCCAGCACGTCAGCGATCTCCCAGCGGGGCTGCCGAGTGCGCTCGCCAGTGCCCATGGCTCTACGCGGTCATCGACCGATCGGTGTCGCACACCTGCCGTTCGGCGTCGGTGAGGACGGTGTGAACAACCGCGCCGCGACGCTGCAGCCGCCACAGTGCTCGACCGCGCACCATGGTGGCCACCCAGTCGCGTTCACGCTCAGAGAGTCCGAACAGTTCGGCGGCGGTGTTCACCTGGTCCGGCGGTTGGCGGAAGATGATGCGGGTCTGGACGTCGGAGAGAAGGCCGGCCGAGATCTTGGCGGTGGCGGTGCCGTCGTCGGACTGTGCGGTGAGATCCGCTGGCCGGTGGCAGATCAGCCAGGTGGACACACCGAAGGTGCGCGACAGCTTGATCGCTGCTTGGAAGTGGCGGGCACCGTGTCGGACCGCTGCCCATGCTTCGTCGATCACCTGGAGGACTCGTCGAGGTGAGTCGCGTTGGAGTGTGGCGGCCAGCCATGAGGTGGCGGCGAGCATCACGAGTGGGAGCGCTTCGTCGTCGCCCCACACGGCGGAGAGATCGATGACGAACCCGGGACCGTTGTCCCAGTCGATGTTCACGGTGGTCGGGCCGTCGAACATCCCTGCGAGGGTCCGGGAGAGCAGCTTGTCGACGGCGAAGATCACCGGTGTCGCTGCGTGCGTGAGCTCGAGGGGTGTTCGTCGCGACAGGGCGACCAGCTCCTCGGCGGGGTTCGCCAGGGTCGCAGCGACGTCGACGAACGTGAAGGGCGGTGCTTGGCGTGCGAGGGTCGTGATCGCCCACCCGAGCACTGCGTCCTCGATCGGGTCGAGCGGCCGGCCGAGGACTCCGGCGACGAGTGCAGCTGCCAGTGACTGCCTGCGCACGGTCTCGGTGGGGTCGCCACGCGCGTCGAGCGGGTTGAGACGATCGGTGCCGCCAGGCTTCAGCCGGATGACCGGCAACCCGTGGGCGGCGGCGAACGGTCCGTATTCGCCCTTGGGGTCCAGGATCGTGACTTGGCGCTTCGCCCCGTAGACGGCGAGCTCGCGGCCGAGCATCGCCTTGACGAGTGCTGACTTGCCGAAGCCGAGATCCCCGACGATCGCGACGTTGGGGTTGGTGAGATGCGTCGGATACAGCTCGAAGGGATCGAAGAAGAACCCGCTCCCGCCGCCGGTGACGTTGACCCCGATGTACGGCCCTCGCTCGCCGAACCCGGTGTCGGTGTGGCACGGGTACACCGACGCCAGGTGCGCCATCGTCGCCCGGTGGCGTTCGATGCGCAGCCCGGGTGCTCGGCGCCAGCCGGGCCGGCTGCCGTCGGGCAGCTGGTCGATCGTCGCTTTCATGACGTGAACCCGGGAGCCAAAGCGCGTCCGAGCGGGAGCGACGCCACCCAGCCCTGATCATGTCGTGCATCCAAGGGCCGGAGATCGAGCAGGCATTGAGCTGCCGCCTGTTCGATCACGGTGCAGTCGTCGTCGAGATCATCGAGCGTCGACGCGGTCACGTTCACCAGCCCCACGAAGCGGAACTCCGCATGCCCTTCGGACAGCTCGTGCTCGCGCCGTTCGGCATCGGCGAGCCGCTTGCGTTCCCGCGCGTTGACCCGGAACCCCTTGCGTTCCTTGAGGTCGCTGTCGGCTTCGCGAGCCATCACCTCACGATCGGCGGCGCGCGCCGCGCGGCCCATCGGAACCGGCTCCATCACGACGGCGACCGTGCGGATGCAGTGGGTGTCAGCGAGCAGTCGCGACAGCCAGTCGGCAGGCACCGGCAGCTGCGGCCAACCGGCAACCCGATAGCTGCGGTGAAAGGCATCGTCCACGTGCACGTGACGCCAGTCGGGCTCGACGACCATCGGCCCCCACTCGAACGCCCCTCGCCGCGCTGCTGCCGCAAGTGATCGCGTGAGCGTCAGCACCTGTGCTGCGCGGGCTGGCGCGCTGCGGACTCGGATCGCACTCGACAACTCCAAGGCCGACATCGGGGAGTCGACGTCGAGCCCAGCTGCTTCGAGACGTGACGCCAACTTTCGTGACTCGTCGAACAGCGCGTCCACGGCGGCGCCGAGTGCAGACTTCAGCGAGCGTCGCGCTCGGACGCGGCGCAGGTCGATCGTCACTGCGACGAGGACCTCGTGCGCGATCGTCGCCGGGGCTTGCTCGTCGACGAGCGCCAGGTAGTCCGCCACCGCAGGCTCGTGGAGTCGCTGATCGATCCCGACGGCGTCGAGGAACGCCCGGTGGGTGTCACTGGTGACGGGATGGCTCCACTCCTGCCACACGACGTGACGTACCGGGGATTGCTCGCGTGCGAGCGGGGAGAGAGCAGCTCCCCATGCGCCGAGCATTGCGTCCTGCTCGACTGCGCCTGCCAGCGGGAACCCGTAGCCGCGCACCCGGAGCACCGCGGTGACGGTGCCGGCCGCCTTGTCCCGGATGACCCCGAACGGACGGTCGGACGGCTCGATGAGCTCGAGCCCGTGAAGCGCGTCCGGCAGCAGGTCGTTGGTGTTGTCCCCGACCAGTGACGGGCGGACCCAACGCCGACGACGGATCGCACGTCGGCCATACAGGCGGGCGCCCGGCGCGAGCGTCTCGGCAATCGGGGCGCCACGCCAGCGCCCGAACGCCAACACGGCACCGACAACCGGACCGATCACCCCGACCAGTGGGTGCAACGGCGTCTGGAGGGTGACGGCGAGGGCGACGGCACCAACGATCATGGGGATCGCTTGTCGTGCGCTCAGACCGAGTAGCAGCCCTGGCCGATTCGAGTCGGCGAACCGGTAGGCCCGTGCGTCACTCATCGTTGTCGTCCCCGGATGCAGAGTCGTCCGCGGCGACGCCAGCGGAACGAGGTGTTGGCCGGCGGTCGCGTCTCGGTGCCAGGGTCGGCGTCGACGATCGGGTCGACCGGGAAGCACCCCTGCTGTCGGGGGTCGATGAGCTGCCCGTGCTCGAACTCGATCCTGCAGTGGTCGGCCCCTGTGGGTTGGGTGACGCTGACCCGGCCGACGACGGGCAGCTCCCGGAGGCTGCGCCGGTGAGGCCTGGGATCGCTCCCCGCTGTGCCGACGGGCCCCCGGCGCCCCGAGCACCGGCTTGGCCGGCGACACCCTTGGTCGCTGCAGATCCTGCGGCCGACGCACCGAGACTCTTCACCATCAATGCCGTATGGGCAGCCGTCGTCGCTCCGCGCGTCCAGCCTCCAGCGACACCTGCGCCGACGATCGCACCCTCGACGGTCGGCATCAGCTTGTAGAGCACCAGCGGCGACACCGCAGCGATCAAGAAGCACACGAACCCGGACATGAGCGTTCCGACCGCCGCAGCTCCGTCGTTGATGACCGAGGCACTGTCCGGGTCACCAGATGGATGCGCGATCAGGTTCACGGCGACGACGAGGCTGACGACGATCGCCAGCTTCGACACGATCAACGCGACGGTGAGGTGGATCAGCTTGCGGGCGGTGCCACGGAACAACGGCAGCACGTTCGCCGACCACACCAGCGGCGCCAGCGCTGCGGCGAGGTAGATCAGCGACGACCGCATCATCAACGACACGACCAGGCCGATCAGCCCGACGAACCCGACCAGTAGACAGAGTGGCCCTACGAACGTCGTGGCGAGCGGACCGGTCGTGGTCGCGACCACGACGATCCCCTCGATCATGCTGACGAGGTCGGCTCGGCCCGACTGCCAGACCACGGCCGAGGCTTCGTCGACGAGACCCAACAGCAGGTCGATCACGGTCACCGTCAAGGCTGACGCAATGATCGACCACATCCCCTGCCGGACGGCGTCGAGGATCTGCTCGGGACGGCCGGCGAGCGCCGCCTGGATTCCCGAGGCGAGCATCATCGCCACCGTGACAGCGAGAGCGAGCACGCCCAGCTGGACGGCAAGGTCGTTGGCGAACCAGCCGGCCGTGACACGCGGCGTTGTCCCCGAGTCGAGCACGGACCACACCCATTCGACCAGCAGCGCCAAGCCGTTGGCGAGCCACGTGTAGATGCCGGTCACGACCTTGTCCCATGCCCAGCCGACTGCCTCTCCGATGGCGTTGAGACCGAACCCGAACAGGTCACCGAGACCACCGATGACCCAGTCGAACATGTCACGCACCTCCCACGGGTGGCCACGCAGTGACCTCGCGCAGCTCAGCGAGCGAGGCGACCGGGGCGTTGGTGGCGAGCGCCGGTGTCGGGCCTGGGCGGACCGTCCATCCGTCGACTTGCCAGTCGCCGTCCTCCCACACCATCTCGACGGTCACCGTTCGCCACAGCTGCCTCGGCGCTCCGAGGCGGTCCCCTCCGGCGACGAGGAGCGCCCACACCTGAACGGTCGCCGAGTCGGCTGTTGCCGATTCGACGACGGCGGTGAGCGGGAGCTCCCGGAGTAGCAGCTGTGAAGGCGTCAGACCCTCGCCCGCCAGATCGTCGATGAAGGCGTCGAGCTGCGCGGCCGACAGATCCGCAAGGGTCGGCCCGTAGCGGCGCGAGGCCAGGACCCTGATCATGTCGGAGCGGGTGATGAAGCCTGCGCAGGCGAGCTCCCCGGTCAACGACACCGCCGAGACCGCCGCTGCGCGAGCACCAGTGGCGTCGCGACTCCAGCCGACCGGGACACCGAGCTCCTCGGCGCGCGGACCGGTCGCCGGCCGATCGTCGGCCGACTCGGCCGCCGTGCTGGGACTCGCGGGCGGCGCTGCTTCCCGGCCCGCAGCGGCGCACGTGCGAAGCCCGATTGCCGCTGCTGCGACGAGCACGGCTGCGCCCACAACGATCACGCGGCGCATGTCAGGTCGCGTTGTAGACGGTCATGGCGATCGTGTGCGCCAGGCCAGCGAGCATGGCCGCGCCCACCCCGCCCAGCACCCACTTCCGACCGGCCGAACTCGCGCTGTACGACGAGCCGAAGTGGCCCACGCCCGTGGCGATGCCACCGATCAACAGCCCCGCGACTGCGGCGGCGATGCTCGCGTACTTCAACCACCCGAGCATCTGGGTGATCAGTGTCCCGCCCGGCAGGGAGCTGTCAGGCGCCGGGTCCGGCACCTGAGCCCACGCGGGCGACACGCCCATCAGTACTCCGCTGGCGACGAGCATCAGCCCGACCGACAGACGCGCTCGATGCCTCACCGGCATGGCACACCTCCTTGGTGTCTGCGACCCACCGCTGCTCGGCGTGTCGATCACCGGTGAACCCACCCACGTCGCCGGCAGATCGCGACACCCCAGACCACACCGGGCCAATCAGACCTGCGACTGTCACGAAGCAGCCGTCTCGAGGGTGCGACAAAGGAGATGAAGCTCCTCGCCCTCCCCATCGTCGGATTCGTTCTCGCACTTGTCGCTTTCCCTGTCGTCTTCGCGACGGGGGACAACCCAGGCATCGGATGCGCCACCGGCAGCGACGTCGCACCGATCCTCGCAACGATCCGAACCCTCGAGTCCGGCAGTGACTACACCGCGCGTGCCGCAGGGTCGAGCGCATCCGGCGCCTACCAGTTCATCGACTCCACCTGGGCCAACTACGGCGGCTACGCACAGGCATGGCAAGCACCACCAGCGGTGCAGGACGCGAAGGCCGCCGAGAACGTCCGCCGCGTCCTCGACGCCCACGACGGCGACGTCAGCGCCGTGCCCGTCGTCTGGTACATCGGCCACCTCCCTGGCCCGACATCGCCAACATGGGACCAGGTGCCCGTGCCATCGGCAGGCAACGTCCTCACGCCTCGCCAGTACCAACAGCGATGGCTCGCCGAGTACGACCGTCAACGCACCGGCGGCGACGGCGCCACCTCGGCAGGGTCATGCGCTCCCGGCGAAGCGATCATCCCGTTCGCCGATGGCTACGCGATCCCCGGCCCGGCTGACCTGTTCGCTACCGCACCCGTCGACGAACCTCATCACACCTATCCAGCGTGGGACTGGATGATCCCCACCGGAACCCCGATCTACGCCATCCGAGGAGGGCGGGTCGTGACCGTCCAGTACTGGCCATACAACTGGTGGGACCACGGCTGCGGTCAGAACCCGGCCGGCTGCCAGACCTGCGGGATAGGCGTCACGATCGAAGACGACGACGGCACCCGCTGGGCCTACTGCCACGGCAACGCCGCCCACGTCGCAGCCGGCACCACCATCGCCGCCGGCACCCAGATCCTCACGTCCGGCAACACCGGCCGCTCCAGCGGCCCCCACCTCCACCTGCAGATCCGCACCGTCGACGGCGTGCTGCGCTGCCCGCAGGCGCTGCTCCGGTCGCTGCGGGATCACCTCAGCGGGCTTCCGGCGAGAGCGTTGGCTATCGAGGGCTGCTGGTACTGAAGCCGTTGTGACCGGTCACCGTCGTTCCGGCACGGGTTCAAAGCGACCGGCCTACGTCCCCAGGAATCGGTGAACCTCGAACAGGTAGGAAAAGGGGCCTGCGGTGTCGGGTCTCGGATCCCACTCGAGTAGCGCCGCAAGCGAACCGAGTGCCGCAGGAAGCACGCTTCCGCTGGCAAGGCTCAGAACTGCTCCCACTCCTCCGACCGCGACCCTTGCCACGGGGCGTTTCCAGTAGGTACGAGCGGTCCGTCGGAGGTCGGCTGCCAGATCGGCCAGATCGGCTTGTCGATCGAGAATCGCTTCAGTGCGTTCGTCGTCCGAATCGATCGAGCTGAGGGTGCGGACGAACTGGCGGACCTGCCGGATGTATCGGCGGCACGCGTCGCCGTGATGCTCTCGAAAGTCCAGCACTTCGTCGAGGGGCGCGGACTGGAGATCGAGGCCAACAACTTCAGCGTCCATGGCGACTACCTGACCAGCTGTCGAGATGGACGGGAGGCCAAGGACGTTGACGAGGTCGCGCACACGATCTCTCGACCCGGTAACTGGAAGGAGGTCGACTCCTTGCAACCGGCCGGCTGCTGGCGCGAGCTGCGACAGAACGACCAACACGGCTGTGCGGACCGCCGGGTGTAGGGGAACGGACACGCCATCTGCGCTAGGTAGCGCAAGCTGACGGTCTTGCAGCATCTCGATTAGCTCTGTCGACAGAGCGAGGTCCGCATTCCATCCGAGTCGAGTTCGGGACAACTCGTGGTACCCGTAGGGCCCGGAAGGTACATCCAGGTCGTTGAAGGCGCCGCTGTCGACAAGGCCACTCATGATCGCGTGAAGGCGAGTCGTCATTTCCTGGTCGACGAAGACACCTGGCTCGAGGATGCGGAGGAGTCCTAGGTCCTCGAGCGGCCCAGCGAGCCAGGGGTTTGCGTCTCGGTGGCGGCCGAGCATGTAGTCGGGCAAGAGAATCGCCACTTCGTCGAAGAACGGCAGAAGATTCTTGACCGCCGAGGCTTCATGCTCCGACCAGTATGGCTCTGGGTACCAATAGGCCACCGTCCGCTGTTCTGGCATCATGTCATCGTAGGTCCCGCTGTAGGGCGCTTCGCATGAGATCACCTGACGAGGTGCCGACAACACGAGAGAGCAGACGACCTACCGTCTTGGTATCCAGACGATCTGGAGGGCGTGCGCTCGGTCGGCAGAACCAGGAGGGCGGGGATGAGCACGAACGACTTCTCCCGACGGGACGGACAGCGCTCGGCACGCGTGGGGCCTGGTGTCGGATCGAGTGCGAGTCCGGAGCAGCTGCAAAGGACCAGGCAGGGGTTCCTGATCGCTGAGGCAATCGAGCTTGCCCACGGCCGGCGGCACCTCACGATCGTTCACGGTGATCCGGTCGACGTCGTTGCGTCTCGGCAGCTGTCTGAGTTCTACGAGGAGCTGCGCCGGCTCGCCGCCGGCTGCGAGTGGGTTCGTGTTCGCGGCAACGCCGAGCACGTCACCGTGACCGTCGGGGGAGCGGCCGCCGACGAGCAGATTGCCCTGTTCGAGGCTGCTGCTGCTTTCGCGAATCCGGGCGACTGGACGATAGTCGCCTCGGCCGTGCCGCCGCTCAGCTGACGGTGCTGGAGGTTCGCTGCGATCGGAGTTCGTTGTAGAGAGCGGTGGTCGTTGGCGACGGTTCGACCTCGAGGTCGGCGAGGTACACGCACAGTTCCTCGTAGGCGGCGACGAGGCCTCGTGTGTTGCCAGCGTGTGCCTCGAGTCGCATGCGGAGCCGGTAGAGGTGCTCATCGCCGGGAAGCCCACGCAGGCCTCGACTGATCGCATGGCGGGCGAGGTCGTGCTGTCCGGCCTCGACAGCCAGAGCCACAAGTCGGTCGACGGCTTGTTCGATCACACGAGCCGCCTCGGCGACGTCCTGATCCCGGTGTGCCCAGTCGTAGCCGACGGCGTCAAACGGAGGACCCTCGACCATCGAGAGTGCAGCTCGCAGCTCTGACATCGCCTCGGTGGACGACATCCCATCCGCCGCAGCGACGGCTCTGCGGAGCAGATCGAGGTCGGACGTGACACGAGGGTGCAGCCGAAGCGTGCCGTGGGCACGGTCGGCCGCTGGCATGACTGGAGTGCCGTCGTCGAACTCGCCGAGCGCCCGCCGGACCGCAGCGACGAAATTCCACACCGTCTTCGGCTCGACTGGCTTGCCGCCCCACAGCGCGTCTTGCGCAGCCGATGCGGCGAGCGTCCCACCTCGGCAGGCAAGCAGCACGGCGAGGATGAGTTCGCGCCGGCCGATGTCGGGTCGGTCGGGGATCGAAGGCACGCCGAGCACCCGTACGACGAGTGCCGGCCCGGTCGAGTCCGTCGCGAACAACTGGCCGTCCGACTCGGTGGTGGGTTCTGCAGGTGCGTTCGACGGGGCGTCGTTGGTCGTGTGCTCGGCGCCGAAGTCGACGGTGAACACGTGGGTGGTGTCCACGCCGTGCTCGTGTCCGTTCACCCGATGGCTATTGAAGCCGGCCGGCTCGACGCTGGGCCGTGCTTTGTTGCTGACGCCTTCATCTGGCGCATGCCGTTCAAGCGCTGAGGGGTCGACGGCGTCCGGCTCGACGTCCGGGAGATCGACGACGGCGACCGTTGCGGCGGCGAGCGCATCGGCGGTCGATGCGTCGAGCCGGACTGGTGTGAAGTCAATACCGAGGGGCTCAATCCGTGCGGAAGTCCCGTCACCTGAGATCTCGATTCGTGCTCCACCCTCCGCGACTGCGGCGCGGTCCGATGCCATCACGAGTGCTGCACCTCGCCGCGGCGAGAACGTGGCTCCTCTGGCCCCTTGGCAGCTGCTGGCGACGATGACGGTGGCCTCGATGGGCGCTGCACCTCCAGCGCGTGCCCGGAAGGTGTCGGCTCGTGAGTCGTGCTTGATGGCTGCAGCGACGGAGTCGATGGCGTTTGCTGCTGACTCGAACGCTTCCGTGAGCGTCTGCGATGTCAGACGATGGCGGGGCGCGACGAGGGGATCGACGTCGATGCCGACGATCGAGACGTACGCGTCGGCGAGATCGTTGCCACAGGCGAGCTCGAGTGCGACGGAACGGAGAAGGCCAGCAGTGCAGTCGGGAGGACCCGTGACGGCGACGGTGCCGAAGGCCTCGAGGTCGATGAGAAGCTGGCGACCTTCACGCTGACCGATGGTGACCAGTGCAGGTATGCCCGCGGGAAGTTCATCGGGGGGCAGGGGACTCTCCGGGTCGTAGTCCAAGCGCCACGCCCACCCGCCGTCAGCGGCCCGCCATGCGCCAACCGTCGGCGAATGCTGCGGCGCGTCCCAGAGGATCTCGATGCCGGCCTCCTCGGACAGTTCGACGGCAAGCGGAGCGCCGGTGACCTTGCGTGGGTCGAGGTCCCGTAACAGCGTGGCGATCTGCTGGCCGGCCCATCGGACCAGCGGGACGTCGGCTGCTGCAACAACGGCGATCTCGGCATCGCTCGGGATCACGGCGACAGCCGCTGATCCACGAGTCGCTCGCCGACGCCTGAGCCACCGCAACCGAAGCGCCAGGCCGGTGCTCAACGCGGTGGCTCCCGCGAGCCCGACGAGGATCGGGGCTGGACTTCCTCCATTGCCGCTCGTCGCCGCATTCGTGTCGGTGTGCGCGGTCGGCACCGTCACGGCTGGAGTCGGCGCTGTGGTTGACGACGGTGGCTGCGGTGTCGTAGTGCTCGGAGCCGATGGTGTGGTTGTGGCCGGCGGTGGGGTGGTGGTCGTAGGGGTGGCGGCGGGCGAGTCGTCGGTCTCGTCGACGTCCGACGACTGGTCCGGCCCGGCTGGAACGTCGACCGGCTCCGCCTCGTTGGGCTCTTGCGTCGCTGGGATGACGAGGTTCCAGCCCACGACGATGAGGTTGGGGTCGGTGAGTTGTCGGCCGTCGGGTTGGATGCGGTCGGAGTTGGCATCGAAGACCTCTGGGTACCGGGTTGGGTCGCCGAGATAGCGGCCGGCGATCGAGGACAACGTGTCGCCTCGTTGCACGACGTGGACGAGGTCGGCTGCCTCTGTCGTCTCGCTCGGCGACTGGGGTGTCGGAAGGTGCGCGACGCTGGGCAGGCGCAGCTGCCAGCCCGGCACGATCAGCTCGGGATTGGTCCACGATCGACCGTCCGGCTGGGGGAGTCCGCGGTTGATCTCGTAGAGCTCTCGCCACCGCAACCCATCGCCCAGGTGCGCTACTGCGAGGCTCCACGGACTATCGCCACGTTCGACCTCGATTACGGTTGCCGTGTCCTGCGGGACGTCCGGCGCGGCGAGCTCCTCTGGCGTGCTGGTGTCGGCGACGGTGCCATCGGAAGCGATGGTCATTGCGATGACATGACCCGGGTGGGGTGACTCGTGCCCGAACGAGGACGCAGCGGTGCCGGACACGTTGGCAGCTACCGCTCGGGGGACGGAGGCGTAGGAAGGCCCTGCGCTCTGGAGCAGGCTCAACATCAGGAGAACCCCGGCGACCAGTGTTCGAGCGGATCGTTGGAACGGCCCGGCGAAGGCGATTCGCGGTGCTTGGAATCCCCGGATGCCGGCGACGAACTCGACGATCACCGCGGCAGCGAAGGTCGCCCACGCGGCCCACGCCGCCAACGTGAGCACGACGAACACCGTCGTGTCCGACACCGCGGTGTCGCTGAGTCGGTCCCACCAGTCGCCACTCGGTGAACCGGGCAGGCGGCCCCACGACGCGAGAAGAACCGGCAGTCCGACGAGCAAGGCTGCGAGTGCAGCGAGGCTCGCTACGCCGCGAATGAGTGCTCGCACGCGATTCATGGCAACTCGACCTTCACGATGTTCACGGTCGAGGTGGCCGTGAAGCTGGCGGTCTCCGCGCCGGCGAGGCGGAGGAGTTGGAGGCTGGTCGCGCTGGTGACCGTGACCGTGATGGTCTCGTCGGTTATCGTCACGGTGCCCGTTGCGCCGTGTGCGGCGAGGTAGTCGAGTGCGGCCCGTTCGGCTGCGACGGGGTCGAGAACGGTGAGCCCCTGCACGGCGGAGGCGGAGTCGAGTTCCTGTGCTCCAGCGCGGGCGGCGGAGCTGGCCAAAGCGAACGCATCGCTTCGGGCACGGAGCATGGTGCCGCCGTCGATGACGAGGCCGATGATCAGCACGCACGCAACGGTTGCGCTGATGGCCCACACGGTGACCGAGCCTCGGTCGTCGTGGACATCGACGCGTCGACGTTGGCCAGTAGCGATCATGGCGTGCGCTCCCGGTACGCGTCGCGGACCTCACTCGCTGATCCCGAAATGGTGAGGCTGCCGGGAAGAGGGAGCACGGACGCTTCTTGCAGATCGGCCGAGCAGGTGACGGTCACTTCGATCACGTCATCGGCGATCGAGGCGTTCATCGACATCGACCGGCACGACGGCGAGCCGACGTCGAGCGTCTCGGCGACGGTGCGTTCGACGTCAGCGAGTCGGCTCTGTGGGTCCCGAGCGATCGACAGGTCTCGTGCTGCCATCCGTGCCGCGGCGTCGACATCGGCGCGGGCATTGCTGACTCGCCCGACGGCGATCACGCCGAGGAGGAGCAGCCCGAAGAGCGGAGCGAGGATGACGAGCTCGACCGACACCGACCCGCGATCGGACCGCCGGGCGGTCATGGCTCGATCCGTTCTGTCGGTGCGTCAACGGTGACGGACACGGTGAACGACACGCCGGGCAGGATCGACACGACTCGGCCGGAGACGGTCACCGATGACACAGCTGCGGTGCGGGTTGCGTCGACGTTGCGGTTCTCGAGTCCGCCGCCGGATTGGTCGAGGAACTCGGATGCGACGTCGATCCCCTCCGCGGGTGATCCGTTGATGGTGCGGACGTGGTCGAGCCCGTGGCGTGCGGCGGTCTGCGCGACGGCGCGGGTGTGGTACCAAACGCCCACCTGCACGACCATCAGCAAGAGCAGCACCATCGCGGCGGACGCGATGACGAACTCGACCGTCGACGAGCCGCGATCCCGTCGTGATCCTTGCTCGACGGGGTTGTCGGGGCGCGCACGTTCGTCTCGGGGCGGATCGAGTCCGCGGCCGTTGCGATGCCGTCGCACCGCTGGCCCTGTCAGAGCTCGAGACCGGCGATCTTGATGTCGACGGCCGCTGCGATTGCTGCCATCGCTGCGATGGCGATGGCCGCGGCGGCCGCGACGATGATCACCTTCTCGACGATCTCGCCGCGCTCCGCCTCCTCGGCGGCGCGTGCTCGTGCTTCGATGAGTTGTGCCTGGAACCAAACGATAATCGCTGTCATTGCTGTTGCCTTTCTCCGTACCGGGGTTGTGAGCCGGCCTTTCTGTCATTGGAAGAGGACGTAGATCGCGGGGAAGCCGAGGAAGATCATGAAGCCGAGGAGCAGCAGGGTCGCCGGGATGCCCATGCGCTCGGTGATCGACGCCGCGTCTCGTTCGGCGTTCGCGGTGAGGCGTTCGCGAATTGACTTTGCTTTGGACGAGACCGTGTCGCGCACGGCGGCCCCTTCGTCGCCGGCGAGAGACAGGGCGGCAGCGAGTTCGGTGAGGTCGGTGAGGTCGCATTCGTCGGCGAGACGTGCGAGCGCTTCCCACGGCGTCTCGCCACGGACGTAGCCCGTCCGAAGGGTCGCCTGCAGTTCTGCGAACGGCCAGCCATCGCCGGCCGCGGCAGCGGTCTGGATCGAGGCGTCGATACCACGCCCGCTCGCCAGGCACATGCCGGTCACGTCGCAGAATGAGCCCAACGCATGGGAGAACATGCGTCGCCGTTCGGTCGCTTGCGTACGAACGGTGCGAACCGATGAGAGCCCGCCGATCGCACCGCCGGCAATGGCGAGCCATAAGGGGATGCCGATCGGGAGGTGGACGCCGACCAGGTAGCCGCCGGCTGCGACGACGGGTGCCCAGAGGAAGCCACACAGCGTGTAGACGACGATGAGCGCTGCCTGTTCGTCTGGGGCTCGGCGGAGCACTCGCAGGTCGGTGCGCATCGAGGCGATGATGCGCTCGACCGGGCCGAGCCGACGTGCCCACATCCCGACGCGAACGTCGACGTTGTCGCGTTCGGGGGCGATCTCGATCACTGGCTGACCGAGGCGGGTGAGGGTCTGGGCGAGAGGTGGTCGGGCTGGCGACCAGCCGCTCCAGATCAGCCAGAGACCACTCCCGGTCGCAGCACCTGCGAGGACGACGGCCGTGAGCGCGCTCACGCGGCACCGCCTGACGCGTTGGTGAGGAACCGCGGTACCGGGTTGGAGCGGCCCATCCGATGCATCCACCACAGACCGGCCGCCCAGTAGAAGCCGACGGCCGCAAGCACGACCTGTCCCACTGCGCTGTCGTAGGGCTCGAGGTAGCGGCGGGAGAACACCGCAAGCAGCCCGACGAAGCCTCCGATGATCAGCGCGGTGTACTTGAGCGCTGCGCGAGGGCGTTGGCGGGCGACGGCGATGCGCCGGTGCGACTCGGCCTCGGCGTAGGCGGCGGCCGCGAGATCGGCCAGTACCTCGCGTACGCGCCTGCCGCCAGTCGTCGATGTCAGCCGGAGTGCCGTGACGACGAGATCGCCGAGCGGATGGTCGAGATCAGTGGCGAGGTCGTCGAGCACGTCGCCGAGCGGCTCGCTGGAGAGTCGCTGTGCCATCCGCTGGATTTCGGGGCGGATCGCAACCGGCGCCGCCGCGGCGGTGGCAACCAGGACTCCCTCGACGCCTCGTGCGGTGCCCATCGAGTCGCGCAGCATCTCGGTCCACAACGCAATGGCCTCGGTGCGAGCCTCGTGACGCTCGCGGTCTGCTCGACGGGGCATCGCGGCGATCGACCATCCGGCGACGGCGGCACCGATCGCAGCGACGGGCCAGCGCGTGAGCACGAGCACCAGCAACCCTGCGCCGACGGCTGCGATCACGCGATCGCGGTCCAGCAGGGCGCTTGCGCGGGCGTGGGGCTGGCGGTCGGTCCTCTTCACGGGCACCGGCCGCCACGAGCTCGCCGCCAGCCAGAGTCCTCCGACGACGAGCGCGCCGCACAGGGCTGCGAGCGCGGTCACCATGCGCCTCGCTCATGGAGCGACGGGTCGTAGCCGTGGGCGACGAGTTCGTCGAGCAGCCTGACGGGAATCGGTGAGGTTGGGTTGGGTGTCGCCACCCCGTCAGGGCCGGCGCCGAACCAGACATCGGTCACGACCTGTCCGGTGTCAGGGTCGTAGTGGTCGACGTGTCGGATCTCCGAGACCACCCGTCGGCCGTCGCGCGTCTTCGAGAGGAAGACGACGGCGTCGAGCGCGAGCGACGCGAGTTGCATCACGTCGCCGGTCGCCCAGTCGCGTCCGCCGGCCCGGGCGTACACCGACATGCGAGGGAAGACCGACCACGACGAGTCCGCGTGGATCGTGCACATCGAACCGGCGATGCCTTGGCTCATCGCCTCCAACATGTCGATGACCTCGGGGCCGCGAACCTCGCCGACGACGATGCGATCGGGGGTGAACCGCTTGATGGTTCGTGACAGGTCGGCGAGCGTGATGCCGCCGACGCCCTCGCTGTTCGGCGGCCGTTCGAGGAACACGAGGACCTGGTCGTGACGCTCGGGCATCCGGTCGAGGTGCAGCTCCGGCTCCTGCTCCAGCACGACCACTCGTTCGGAACGCTCGCAATCGTGCAGCAGTGCCCGCAGCAGCGTGGTCTTGCCGACGCCCTGTCCTCCGCAGATCAGCAGGTTCCATCGGGCGCTGACGAAGGCCTTGAGCAGTGAGGCGACCCCTCGGTCATACATTCCCCTGCGCACCAGGTTGTCCTGGTCGGCGTCGACGAGGAGGTGACGGCGGATCGTCAGGTAGGGCCGTGGCGTCACCCAAGCCGCCGCGGCGAGACGCGAGCCGTCCGGAAGTTGGAGATCGAGACGCGGGTGCGCGGGCGTGAACTCGCGCTCCATGTGACCACCGCGCCGTGCCAGCGCCTGGATCATCGCGATGAGCTCAGCGTCGGATGCGGCGATCGGTGCAGCACTTTCGACGACACCATCGATCGTGACGAGCCGCACGTCATCGCAACCATTGACGTGGAGGTCGGTGACATCGCGACGCTCGAGCAGTCGATCGATCGCCGGCGCGGTGGAGAACGCGGCGGCGAGGACCGACTCGGTGATCTCGTCCTCTTCGACCTCGGAGATCTGTGGCTCACCCAGCCGCAGCGCAGTTCGAGCCCGAACATCGAGCTCGCGTCGAACGATCGCCCGTGCCATCTGCCGCTGATCGGCCTCGTCGGGTGGCCGCCGGCCTTCGTCGGCGCATTGGCGGAGGTAGTCGCCGATCTCATCCGCAACAAGCCGCCGCAGTGTCACCTCGACTCGTTCCACACCCAGGTCAGGCACGAGCACTCACCTCCTCGGGCGCCCATTCGGCGAGAGCGTTGACGAAAGAGCGGATCGATCGACCGTGCGCCGAGCGGCGCCACCACCGCGAAGCGCCCCCGGTGACCAGTGCGTGTGCTCCCCGTGGATCCCACGCGATCGAGCCCGCGACAGGCACGTCGAGTTCGCTGGCGATTTCCTGCGGGCTGTATCCACGGTCGCCGATCAACACGGCGACGACCGGTATGCCGAAGGAGTCCCGCAATGTCGCGACGACACCACGGCTATGGGCGACGCCCCCGAGCGTCGGAGCGAGCGCCACCGCGACCACATCGCACCCGGCCAGCCGCCCTGCGGTCGGCTGAGTGCGGCTCCAACGTCCGCCATCGAGCACGACGGCGCTGTCCTCGCCCCGCATGGCAGCGGCGAGCCGATTGCCGATCGCCATCAACGTGGATGCTGCCTGCTCGCCACCAGTCGGGGCCAGCACGACCCGCAATCCCGGATGCGCCTCCACAGCATGCTCGGCGAGCACCCCTGACGGATCGGCGGTGTGGCGCAGCGCTCCCGCGACCCGAATCAGTCCGGGCTCGCCAATCGGTCCCAACCAGCACTCCACATCGCCGCCGGATGGATCGAGCTCGACGGCGATCGCGTCCATGATCGCCGCGGCACCGAGCGCCAGCGTCGTCACACCAGGCGACCCCTTCGCACTGACCAGCCCCAACCGCATCGTCACTCCCCGAGGACCACGATCGTCACCCGACGGTCGGCGGCAGCGGCCGACACGCGTGCGGCGTCAGCTCGCGCGACGACGACCTCGACGGGGCGATCACCACTCGACGACACCTCTCCCCCGATTCCGGCGATCCAGCCCGGCACCTCGGCGACCGTGCCGTTCGTGCCGGCGGCCGGCCGAACGACCACCGACACCTGCGCCCCACGATTCATCCCCGTCGTCGGCGAGTCGCCCGGCCCCACCCGAACACCAACGACGGCCTCGTCAGCAGCGATCAGCCGCTCGCCATCGGGTAGCAGCTGGCCGTCGACGAGCAGTGCGCCGGCGACGATGTCGGTGGAGGCGACCCGACCGACCAGATCCTCGATCCGTGATGCCGGAATCGACGAGACGTCCGTGTCCTTCGCGATCGTGACGACCTTGAGATCGCTCCGCTCGATCACATCGAACCGGGCGACGTCCGACGCAACAGCCAACACCTCGACTCGGTCGTCGGCCGAGAGGTAGAGCGAGGCGAACAGCCAGCCACCCACTACCGCCGCGAGCACCCCTCCGCCGATACGACCCCACCGCCGGCGCACCGGATCCTTCTTCTGGGCGACCATGGTCGCCTGTCGCGCAGCACGGTTCGCCGAGTCCGGCGACGCCGCTCCGTTGCGTCGAGTCATCGTCGTACTCATGGCGTTGCCCCACCTTCGATCACGGTCTGAACCTCAGCTACTGGTCGCGGCACGTCAGTCGAGCGCGTCACAGCGGCCAGCGACCCAGACGCACCAGTCGTTGCCGTCCACGAGATCGACCACGACACCGACGCCTGCCCCGGCCACGCCGATGGACGACCGTTGGCTCCGGTACGGGTCGTATAGGTCCACGTGCACGCGCCGGGTGAACTCGCCTGTGCCTCGGGCGTGCCTGCGTCTGGCGTGAAGCGTGTCCCGGCGCCGGCGCACTGGACCGTCTGCGCTCCTGGCTCGCCAGGCCGGAATGTCAGTTGCGGCGTGGCGGTGACGGTCACGCAGAGCCCGCCTGCGCACTCGGTCTCGGTGACGACACCGGTCCAGTTGACGACGGCGACGAACGCCGGCACCCCGATGATCGACGCCGTCCCCGCGGGCGGTGACGACTCGACGACGGGTTGCGGCAGCTCACCCACAAGTCGGCCCCGCGCGATGGTCGCCAGCGTTCCGGGCGTTGCCGCAATCACCCACCGAAAGTTGAAGGTGGTGCGGCCATCGGCGCACTCCCAGGATTGCCACACGACGTCTACGCCTTCGGGCGGACGCTCGAGCCCGAAGTCGCCGTAAATCGTTGGGTCGTCAATGTCGTAGCCGAGATTGACCCAGTAGCACTCGGGAGGCGGACCACCACCCGAGCTGCCGGGCGTGCCTGGGGTGCCGGGTGTCGCCACGTCCCACTCGATGCAGTAGCCACGAGGTGACCACTCGACGCACTGGGTCACGTCCTGAGCCATCACCGTCGTCGGCGCCAGCACCAACAGCGCGATTGCCGCCCCGAGGGCAACGACGCGCGTGTGCGCGCGCATCACGAGTCCCCGGGCCGCGGGCAGTCATCCGGCGGCGCCTCAGTCAGATCGCGAAGTAGCCAGTCGTCATCGACCCGTACGACTACGACCTCGCCGCCACTCACCCCACCTTGCGACTCGAGCGCCGCACCGGTGCCGTCGACGATCTGGATCGAGGTGACGGTGCACACCTTCGCCACCGCCTCGGCCTCGCCGCGAAGTTCGACGGTCTGAACGGTCGAGTCGTACATCACGCCTCGAGGTCCAGGTCGGTAGAAGCGGCCGGCGGCGGCCTCACTCGTCCAGAAGCCGAGCGCGCCGTTGGCGAAGGTGCTGTCCTGTGGGAATAGCCCGAGGTAGCGACGTACCAACTCGTTGCCCGGGTCTGATGCGACGTTGGGATCGGCGAGGATCTCTGCGACAACGGCGTCGTAGGAGTCGACGAGTTGCTCGACGATCGGCTTCAGACTCTCGTTGGTCACAGCCGTACTCGGTGGCGACGTCGATGGAGCCGCAGTCGTCGAAGGAGCACCTGATGTAGTCGGTGTCGAAGTCGGCGCCGCCGTCGACGACGGGGTAGCGGTGGGTCCAACCGTTGTGGTCGGCTCAGCCGAGGCGGTCGTAGAACCACCGCCATCGTCGCCCGAACACGCACTCGCCAGCACACCGCGCGCCAGCACTACTGCTACGTGTCGATCTCTCACCATGGGACCATCACCCCCACCCCGAAGCCGTGCGCGCGGCCCGGCACGAACGGAATGGTCGGCTGTACGGACGCGAGGTGCCGACGAGTCCCACGGGCGATCACGGCGGCAACGCCGCCGATCACGCACGCCACGATGATCATGGCCGCACCTGCACGCCACGAGATGGCAGCGGCCGCGGCGAAGGCAATGACCGTGACCTTGACGTCGCCGAACGCGATCGCTCCCGGCAACGAAAGCCACATCGAGACGAGCAGGACCGCCACGAGTGCGGCCCCAACGAGTGCTCGAAGCGGCGGACCCCAATCGTCGTTCCACCATGCGGTGCCGACCATCGTGACTGCAGTCAGACCCGCCAGCACCTGCACTTGCGTCGCAGGCAGCCGGTGGGCTGCCGCATCAGTCGTCGCGAGCGTGGCAAGGCCGGCGCCAGCGATGACAGAGGTCAGGCTCGGTGAGTGGGGTCCTGCGCACAGGGCGAGGATCGCGGTGATCGAGGCCGCGGCGGCCCAGGCCCAGGAGGCGCGGCGGTCGTGCCGCCGGCGGGCCGGGAGGGTCAGCGCTTGGCCAGGTCCCATCTCTGGCCCCACCTGAACTGGACAGATCGGCGCGCCGGGATGGCGCGCTGGGCGGAGGTGTGTCGTCTGCACACCAGGGAACCCACCCCGCTCGGGTCAGACGCGCGACAACTTGGTCGACGGACCCGGCTTCCGGACCGCGGCGGGCTGGTGAACGGTCCCCACAGTCCGAGGACTGCACTCCGATCGAGTTGGCTGAGCATCGTCGCTCTTCCCCCATCCCGACCGCCGCGAGAGCGACAGCTGAGAACAGATAGTACTGCTCAAAACTGCGCCCGCAAGAAAATCTCTGAACAGGTAGTTCTGGGTTCTCGACAGCTTCGCCTATGGTGGTCCGGATGACCTACGCCGCAGATGGGCAGCGGCGACGGGGTCGCCCGCCGCGTATCAGCCGCGACCACATCGTCGATGCTGCCTGCGAACTCGGAATCGAGAACCTCACCATGGCCGCCGTGGCCGAACGTCTCGGTGTCACTCACCAATCCCTTTACGGGTGGGTGCAGCATCGCGATGAGCTGATCGACCTGGTGTCCGACCGCCTCATCCGACGGATCGAGATCCTCCCGCCAGTCGACCCGGCGGATTGGCGCGACTCCCTTCGCGCTTACGCCAACGACCTGCGGCGTCTCGCCGAAGAGATGCCAGGGTTCGCCGTCGCTGGCCTTGGCCGCTTCCGGGCCACCGATGGCTTCGTGAAGCTCAACCACGATCTCGTCCTGATGCTCACCGAGGTCGGCTTCGAGCCGGCGCTCGCTCAGCGGGTGTATGAGACGCTGAACACGGTGCTGCTCGGCTGGTCCGCCCGCGAGGGGGCGTTAGTTGCGACCGGTCGAAGTGCCCGTGTCGAGGATCTGGCGGGTCTTGACGCAAAGATCGGGGCATCTGAGCGGCGATGGTCGACGATGCGGCTGGCTCTGGACGAGGCGGATGCAGCGGCAGATGAGCGCTTCGAGTTTCTCGTCCATACGTTCCTTGCCGGGCTCCCTGATCCTCCCCTCCGGCGAGATGCACTCGACACGCCGTCCGTTCTTGATCTGACGTCAACTCTTGAGGTCGCGCCTGTGCTGACGGAACGAGTCTGATCTGGGGTCGAGAGCCATGTCCCGGCGAGTCGCCAAGCGCACTCGCAGGACTTTCTGCGGCGAGAACCGGACCCTGTCACACCCCATTCCTAGGATGTTGAAAGACGGTCGCCCAGTTGAGGCGCTGACGATGGGCCCGGGAGTGAGCTTCGAATGCAGGTGGTGACGTGACATTGCTCAACGCCGACGTCGTCGTGCCCGAGTTGGGGCAGGTCGTGCGATGCCGGGATCGCGTGTGGGCGGTCAATGATGTGGCGCCCTCGTCGCTGCCGGCCGACCCGATCGCCGGTACCCGACCGCATCACCTGGTGCGGATGTCGTCGCTGGAAGACGACGGGTTCGGCGACGAGCTGACCGTCATCTGGGAGATCGAGGCTGGGACGGAGGTCATCCCGCATCAGGAGCTTCCTCGGCCGGTGCCCGGGCGGCTCGATCCACCGGAGCGCCTCGACGCGTTCCTCGATGCCGTTCGTTGGGGTGCGGTCGCCACCGCAGATTCTCGAGCGCTCCAGGCTCCATTCCGCTCGGGCATCACGATCGAGGACTATCAGCTCGACCCGGTGGTGCGGGCGCTCGCCATGCCACGGGCGAACCTTCTTATTGCCGACGATGTCGGTCTCGGCAAGACGATTGAGGCGGGCCTGGTGGTCCAGGAGCTGTTGCTCCGGCATCGTGCGCGCACCGTGCTGGTGGTGTGCCCGGCCGGCTTGTGCGTCAAGTGGCAGGAGGAGATGCTCGATCGCTTCGGGCTCGAGTTCCGGATCGTGAACACCGACGCGGTTCGGCAGCTCCGACGTGACCGGGGTGTCGGGGCGAACGTGTTCACGTCGTTCCCGCGGCTGATCGTGTCGATCGACTGGTTGAAAGACACTCGAGCGCAGTCGCTGCTCGACGAAGTGCTCACCGGCGTCGACCACCGCCGAGCCCCTCGCAAGTTCGATCTACTGATTGTCGACGAGGTGCACTCGATCGCCCCGCCGGGTCGGGGCCGCTACGCAGTGGACTCGTTGCGGACGAAGGCGATCAAGCGCCTCGCCCCGCACTGCGAGCACCGGCTGTTCCTGTCGGCGACTCCGCACAACGGCTATAAGGAGAGCTTCACTGCGCTGTTGGAGCTCCTCGATCCGCAGCGGTTCGCACGGGGGGTTGACCCGAATCCTGAGCAGCTCGCCCGGGTGTTGGTTCGTCGTCTCAAGCGTGATCTCCGCGAAGAGTTGCCGCCGAAGCCCGATGGGTCGCCCCGGTTCCCTGAGCGTCGGATATTGGCGATGCCGGTCGACTACCCGGCCGACGAGCGGGACGCACACGGGCTGCTCGACCGTTATGCCGAGCTGCGTCGTGGCCGTCACACGAGCGGTTCGAAGCGGTCGGCTGCCGACTTCGTCACGTTGCTGTTGAAGAAGCGGTTGCTGTCGTCGCCGGTGGCGTTCGCGAACACGTTGGCGCAGCACCGTGACACGTTGGCCAAGCAGGCCAAGGCGCAGGCTGCGGCGTCGGACGCGCAGCTCGAGGCAGCGTGGGAGCGCAGCAGTGATGAGTCGACCGACGACGAGGGCGGTGAGCTGGTCGCCGAGGTGCTCGCGACCGCGTCACGTGGACAGGCGCCGCTGAGCGTCGAGGAGGAGCAGATCCTCAAGGAGCTGAGCGGATGGGTGGAGGCCCGCCGCAACCGACCCGATGCTCGCGCC
>JAKOVA010000128.1 GCA_029782335.1 Actinomycetes bacterium
TCGGCCTCGGCGAGCGGGGTGTCGACGTAGACCTCGAGGAACTCCCCCGCCGCGAACAGCTCGCGCGCCATGCGCCGCTCGGCCCGGTAGGGCGAGATGAACGAGACGAGCACGATGAGCCCCGCGTCGACCATGAGCTTGGCCACCTCGGCCACGCGACGGATGTTCTCCACCCGGTCCTGGGCCGTGAAGCCGAGGTCCTTGTTGAGGCCGTGGCGCACGTTGTCGCCATCGAGCAGGTAGGTGTGCCGGCCGAGCGACAAGAGGCGCTTCTCCACCCGGTTCGCAATCGTCGACTTGCCCGCGCCCGAGAGCCCCGTGAGCCACAGCACGCAGGCCTTCTGCCCCTTCAGCTGCGCGCGCACCTGCTGGTTCACGTCGAGCGCCTGCCAGTGCACGTTCTGCGAGCGGCGCAGCGCAAAGTGCAGCAGCCCCGCCCCGAGCGTGTTGTTCGTGAACCGGTCGATCAGGATGAACCCCCCGAGCGTCGGGTCCTCGGCATAGGGCTCAAACGGCACCGCCCGATCGAGCGTCACCTCGCACACCCCGATGTCGTTGAGCTCCAGCCGCTCGGCCGCCGTGTGCTCGAGCGTGTTGACGTTGATCTTGTACTTCAGCGGCGCAATCGTCGCCGACACCGTGCGCGTGCCGATCTTCATCAGGTACGAGCGCCCCTGCAGCAGCGGCTCATCGTGCATCCAGATGACGGTCGCCTCGAACTGGTCGGCCACCTCCGGCGGGGCCTCGCCCGCGGCCAGCACGTCCCCGCGGCTCACGTCGATCTCGCTCGTCAGCGTCAGCGTCACCGACTGGCCCGCAACGGCCACCTCGAGATCCCCGTCGGCCGTCACGATGCGCGCCACCTGGCTCTCGCGCCCCGAGGGCAGCACCCGGATGCGATCGCCCGGGTGCACGCTGCCGCTGGCGATCAGCCCGGCAAACCCCCGGAACGTATGATCCGGCCGGTTCACCCACTGCACCGGCAGCCGAAACGGCCGCGTGGGCAGCGCCTCTCCCACCTCGACGGTCTCGAGGTGCCCCATCAGGGTCGGCCCGTGGTACCAGGGCATGTGCGATCCCGCCTCGAGGATGTTGTCGCCGTAGACCGCCGAGAGCGGGATCGCGGTGATGTCGGTGAGCCCGATCTGGCCGGCAAAGTCGTGGTACTCCTGCAGGATCGTCTCGAACACCTCCTGGGAGTAGCCGACCAGGTCCATCTTGTTCACCGCCAGCACGATGCGGCGGATCCCGAGGAGCGAGACGAGGAAGCTGTGGCGGCGCGTCTGGGTCAGTACGCCCTTGCGCGCATCGATCAGGATCACGGCGAGGTCGGCCGTCGAGGCCCCCGTCACCATGTTGCGCGTGTACTGCTCGTGCCCCGGGGTGTCGGCCACGATGAACTTGCGCCGCTCGGTCGAGAAGAACCGGTACGCCACATCGATCGTGATGCCCTGCTCGCGCTCGGCGGCGAGCCCGTCGACGAGCAGCGCAAAGTCGAGCTCCGCGCCCCGCGTCCCGACCCGCCTGGAGTCCGCTTCGAGCGCCGCGAGCTGGTCGTCGAAGATCATCTTCGACTCGTACAGCAGCCGCCCGATCAGCGTCGACTTGCCGTCGTCGACCGAGCCGCAGGTGATGAAGCGCAGCAGGCTCTTGTGCTGGTGCTGCTCGAGATACGCCTCGATGTCGCGGGCGATGAGTGCAGACTGGTGAGCCATCAGAAGTACCCCTCCTGCTTCTTCTTCTCCATCGAGGCCGAGGCGTCGTGGTCGATCACCCGTCCCTGGCGCTCCGATGAGGTCGTCAGCAGCATCTCCTGGATGATCTTCGGCAGCGTGTCGGCCGTGCTCTCGATCGCGCCGGTCAGCGGGTAGCAGCCGAGCGTGCGAAAGCGCACGGTCCTCCTCTCGGGCTTCTCCCCATCGTTCAGCGGCATGCGCTCGTCATCGACCATGATCAGCGCCCCGTCGCGCTCGACCACCGGGCGGGGGGCCGCGAAGTACAGCGGCACGATCGGGATGCCTTCCAGGTGGATGTACTGCCACACATCGAGCTCGGTCCAGTTGGAGATCGGGAACACCCGGATGCTCTCCCCCTTCGCCTTGCGCGTGTTGTACAGGCTCCACAGCTCGGGCCGCTGGTTCTTCGGGTCCCAGCGGTGCGCGGCGGAGCGAAACGAGAACACCCGCTCCTTCGCCCGCGACTTCTCCTCGTCGCGCCGCGCCCCGCCAAAGGCCGCATCGAAGCCGTACTTGTCCAGCGCCTGCTTCAGCCCCTGGGTCTTCATCACGTCCGTGTGCACCTGCGAGCCGTGCGTGAAGGGGTTGATGCCCCGCGCGATCCCCTCCGGGTTCACGTACACGATCAGCTCCATGCCGCTCTCGCGCGCCATCCGATCCCGAAACTCGTACATCGCCCGGAACTTCCACGTCGTGTCGACATGCAGCAGCGGAAAGGGCGGCGGCGCCGGGTAAAACGCCTTCTTCGCCACGTGCAGCATCACCGAGGAGTCCTTGCCGATCGAGTACAGCATCACCGGCTTCTCGCACTCGGCCACCACTTCCCGGAAAATCTGGATGCTCTCGGCTTCCAGGCGCTG
>JAKOVA010000308.1 GCA_029782335.1 Actinomycetes bacterium
ACCGACGAAATGCGCGTGACGAACGACGAAGAGCGGGCGCGCAAGCTCTTGACCGAGGCATTTCCGGGGTTCGGTGAAGTCCAGACTGTCCTCTTGAGGTTGCAGCGAGGTCCCACTATTCTGCGTTCGCCGTTGCCGCCACCGGCCAGGTAGGGGGCCTGATGCCACCCGAGGCGGTGACAGGGGATCGGAGCAGTACACCAGGATCACTCGACGATGAAGCTGATCGACACGCTCCAGGATGAACACGTGCTGATCGATCGGGTGCTCGGATCGTTCCGCACGTACGTCGACGGACTCCTCGACGGCACTGCGGACCCGGATGACGGCCGGCGGTTCGCCGCGTTCTTCACCGAGTTCGCCGGTCATTTCCATCACGATCGCGAGGAGCGAGTGCTCTTCGATGCGCTCGTGACCGAGGCGGAACTGCCGCGCGACCGCGGACCGGTGCACGCCCTCGCGCACCAGCACGCGCAGATGGAGGGCTGGCTGTGCGAGATGGCGCCGCTTCTCGAACGAAGGCCTCGGTCCGAGGACGATCGTGTTCGGCTTCGAACCCTGGCCACCCGCTACTCGCAGGCGCTCTGGCGTCATATCGACGCGGAGAACTCCGTCCTGTTCCCGGAGGGTGGCGAGCGGCTTCGCCGGTGCGGCATTCGCGAGTTGCCGGATCGGCCGATGAGCGAGGCCGAGGCGGCCGCGCGCGAGGGCGCCGCGGACCTGCCGGCCCGCTACCCGCCGGTCGAGGACGAGGCGCTCGCTCGCGGTGACGGTTGTCTCGCCTGCCGCGCCTACGGTGAGACCTGCGAGGGACTCGAGGCCGAGTGGTGGACCGAGCTCGAGTGGGAGGAGTTCCACCACCGTGACGCTAGCGACTGAAACCCGTGGTGCGCCACGAAGCGCGGCAGTACCATGCATCCCGGACTCCTTCACGGCAGCGTCCACGGGGGCTAATCGATGTCGACACCGATTCGAGTGAATGACACGATCCAGGCGCACTACACCCGATCCGACCTGGGGAGCGCGATCCTGGCGGCGCTCGAAAAGTCAGGCAAGGACCTCGATCGCCTGACGCCTGAAGACCTGGCGCCGGTCGACGAATTCCACATACGCGGTCGCGCCGCGACCCTGGAGCTTGCGAAAGCTGCGCGGCTGGACTCGTCCAGGCACGTGCTCGACGTAGGGAGCGGCATCGGCGGGACTTCCCGCTGTCTCGCACGGGAGTTCGGATGCCGTGTCACCGGTATCGACCTGACCGAGGAGTACTGTCGCACCGCGGCAATGCTTTCTGCGCGCATCGGTCTCGAGCACCTCGTCGATTACCGCCAGGGCGACGCAACGAACTTGCCATTTGCGGACGCTTCGTTCGACGTCGTCTGGACCGAGCATGCCGCAATGAACATCCCGGACAAGCTTCGGCTGTATCGCGAGATGCACCGGGTGCTCGAGCCTGGGGGCACGCTCGCGATCCACGACGTTCTCGCCGGGCCATCCGGGGCGGTCCTCTTTCCTGTTCCCTGGGCGCGTACGCCCGAGAGCAGTTTTCTCGTCACGCCCGACGAATTGCGCAAGCTTCTCGACGAGGCCGGGTTCACGGTGACCGACTGGTCCGATACGACCGAGCAGGCTCGCGACTGGTTCGTGGCAGTGGCCGAGAGAATCCGCAAGGAAGGCTTGCCGCCACTCGGGTTCCATCTGCTTCTGGGACCTGATTTTCAGGTGATGGCGCAGAATCAGCGGCGCAATCTGGAA
>JAKOVA010000159.1 GCA_029782335.1 Actinomycetes bacterium
CGCCTTTTCATGGCGGTGCACACCGAACAGCGCTTCCCGATCATCGACATCCTCGAGCAGACGCCCGAGCTTCCCGATGGCTGTCAGTGGGCGACGTTCCTGCGGAACCACGACGAGCTGACCCTCGAGATGGTCACCGACGTCGAACGCGACTTCATGTACCGGGCCTACGCCCACGACCCGCAGATGCGACTCAACCTCGGCATCCGGCGGCGCCTTGCACCGCTGCTCGACGGCGACCGCCGCAAGATCGAGTTGCTCCAGGCGCTGCTGTTCTCACTTCCCGGAACGCCCGTCCTCTACTACGGCGACGAGCTCGGCATGGGCGACAACGTGTACCTCGGCGACCGCGACGGCGTCCGCACGCCGATGCAGTGGAGCCCCGACCGCAACGCCGGCTTCTCGACGGCCAACCCCCAACGGTTGTTCCTCCCGGTCATCACTGACAGCCGCTACCACTACGAAACGGTCAACGTCGCGACCCAAATCGACGATCGAACCTCCCTGCTGTGGTCGACGATCCAGCTCATCGCCCTCCGGAAGCGGCACGTGGCACTGGGTCGCGGCGACATCGAGTTCCTCAACCCGGAGAACCCCCACGCCCTGGCCTTCGTCCGCACCGTCGAAGGGGAGTCGCCGTTCCTGGTCGTCGCGAACCTGTCGCGGTTGGCGCAGCGGGTCGAGATCGACCTAGGGCGCTGGGCGGGGTCCACCGCTCGCGAGGTGTTCGGGCAGAACCCGTTCGGCACCATCAGCGACGAGCCCTGGCATCTCACGCTCGCCCCGTACGGATTCTTCTGGTTCACCCTCGACGCTCCCGCCGAGGACGCGGCGACCGACGCGGAGGACGGACCACCGCAGTTGAGCGGCACCTGGCCACGGATGATCACGCACCCGACCAAAGAGGTGTTGCGTGCGGTCGAGCGTTTCGTCACCCGGGCGCGATGGTTCCGCGGTCATGGACAACGCCTGCGCGCCATCGCAATCGACGCGACCGTTCCGTGCGGCGAGTCGACCGCGCTCGCGGTCGTACGGACCACGAGCTCCAACGGTTCGGTCGACGACTACCTGCTCCCGCTTTCGCAGGTGCCGCTGGAGGAAGTCTCCGACGAGCGGTCGGTCATCGGGTACGGACAGGCGGGCACCGCGATCGTCGACTCGACCTCGGCCATCTCGGGGGTGCGCGATCTCGCTGCCACGATTCGGGCGCGGGGACGGTCCCGGACACGTCACCCGCGCCTGGAGGTCACGACCGGCCCCGCGCTGCGTGAGGCGCTCGGCGCAGATCCGCTCGTCACGCTCGCCCGTCGGGAGCAATCGAACTCGGGCGCGATCGCGGACGACACGATGATCAAGGTGATCCGTCACATCGACGAGGGGGAGAGCCCCGAAGTGGAGATCGGCGAGTTGCTCCGCCGCGCCCGCTTTCCTCATCACGCCGAGCTCTTGGGCTGGGCGACCTTGGAGCGCGGATCGACCAAGGGCGCCCCGGGTCGCTCCACCGCGATCATCGCGACGCGCCTGTTCGCCCACGACGACGACGCCTGGTCGCGGGCGCTCGACGAGGTCGGCCGCTTTCTCGAGCGGCTCCCCGCGACACCCCCGCCCCCGACGCCACGCTGGTTCGAGCTCCTGCCCTTCGAGAACGGCGACGACGGACCGGCAGAAGAACTGCTCGGCAGTCACCGACTCGAGGCTTACGACCTCGGGGCGCGAACCGCTGAGTTGCACTGCACCCTCGCCGCAGCAAACGGGGACCTCGGGCGGGAACCATGGGGGGAACTCAGCCGCAAGGCACTCGCGCAGGAGTTCCGCACCCAGGTTCGCCACGCTGTCCGTGAACTGCAGCGATTCCGCAGAGGCGTCGACGGTGAGCTCGCGGAGCGCGTCGGAGCGGTCTGCGAGGCCGAGGCAACGCTGCTCACCGTGCTGGCGGCGTTGCGTGATCACCCGCTCGATGGCGCCCGACTCCGGGTGCACGGCGACTTGCACCTCGGCCAGGTGCTCGTTTCGGGCACCGATCAGATCTTCATCGACTTCGAGGGTGAACCGTTGCGGACGATCGGCGAGCGTCGGATCAAGCGCACACCGCTCGTCGATGTCGCGGGCATGGTGCGCAGCTACGACTACGCGGCGCAGACCGGCGCGCGCATCCACGCGGAACGCGGCCTGAGCGATCCGAACCTCGCGGCGTGGACGGACTGGTGGGGAACCGAAACGGCACGTCACTACCTCGCCGGGTATCTCGGAAACCCGGGGGTCGCCGCCTTGCTGCCCTCGCGGCCGGAGATGCTGAGCTTGTTGTTCGAGTGCTGCCTCATCAACAAGGCCGCCTACGAGGTCCGCTACGAGATCGAGCACCGCCCCGACTGGGTGACGATCCCGCTCCGGGCGCTCGAACGCTTCACCGCCGCAACCGCCCCTCACGACGGCTGACCCAGTTCTCCCCCGTTCCGCTCAAGATCCCTCGAGCGAACGCCGATGCCGTGACATGGCACGTCGCGGGATGATCGCCTTGCTGCTCACCCTCTCCACCCTCGGAACCGTCGCGTGCGTCCCACGGACGCCCGCGAAGCCAAGCGATGACGGGTCCTGGGAGACGCAGATGCTCACGCGGATCAACGCCGAGCGCGCCCGGGTCGGTGCTCCGGCGATGGTGGTCTGTGGCACGCTCACCGCCGCTGCCGCCGCACACAGCGCCGATCAGGCGGCGAGCGGGCGAATGAGCCACACCGGATCTGACGGCTCCACGCTCACGACCCGCGTGACTCGCGCCGGATACACGGGCTGGTTCGAGGTGGCGGAGAACGTCGGCAGTGGCAACGTCGGCCTCGACGTGATCATGGACGCCTGGATGAACTCGCCGGGACACCGTGAGAACCTGCTCAACCCCGCGCTGGACCAGGTTGGCGTCGGACGCGCGACCAGCCCCTCGGGCATCACCTACTGGACCCAGAACTTCGGCTGGCGGGGTACCTGCTGACTCCTAGCCTCTGGCTGTGCCAGAGGACCCGGCGAGATCATCCGACGACTCGGGCCTGCGCCACGGCGTCATCGCCGGCGTTGCCGCCTACTCGATCTGGGGGCTCTTCCCGCTCTACTTCCACCGTCTCGACGAGGCCTCCGCGCTCGAGATCCTCTCCCACCGGGTGGTGTGGTCCCTCGTCGTGACGGCGGTCCCGTTGTTCATCTCACGACGCCGTGGCCGGCGCCCGCCGATGCAGCTCACGGCGCGCCTCGTCGGGCCGCTCGCCGCGGCGGCGGCGCTGATCGCCCTCAACTGGCTGGTCTACGTATGGGCGGTGAACCACGGCTATGTGGTCGAGGCTGCGCTCGGATACTTCATCAACCCGCTCGTCACCGTCGGGCTGGGGGTGGTCGTACTGCGCGAACGACTCCGCCGCGCCCAGTGGATCGCCGTGGGTTTCGGGGCCGCCGCCGTCGCGGTGCTCACCCACGCGTACGGGCGACCGCCGGTCATCTCGCTGGTCCTCGCGATGAGCTTCGCCGGCTACGGCTTCTTCAAGAAGCAGATTCCGCTCGCGGCCATCGAGTCGTTGTTCGCCGAAACCGCCATCCTCGCACCGGTGGCGATCGGCACGATGGCCGTGCTGTACGCGAACGGCACCGCGGTGTTCGCCCGAGCCGGCAATGCCTCGATGAGCGCGTTGTTGATGACCGCCGGGCCGGTGACGGCGGTGCCACTCGTGCTCTTCGCCCGCTCGGCCCGGCGGATCCCCCTCACGATGTTGGGGTTGCTGCAGTACCTGACGCCGGTCGGGCAGTTCTTGTGCGGGGTCCTCGTCTTCCACGAGCGGCTCTCTCCCCAACGCTGGGTCGGTTTCGCGTTGGTGTGGGTGGCGCTCGTGTTGCTCGGCGTCGACGCGTTTCGTGGTCTGAGCGACGCCGATGGGGGGTATCGATCACCTCGCGTCAGAGGTGCACGATGAATCTCACGGCTCCAACCGGAGCGGTCACCGTCGAGGTGCCCGCCGACTATTCCTATCTCCGGGTGCTTCGTCTCACCGTCTCGAGTCTCGCGGCCGATCTTTCCTTCGACATCGACGAGATCGAGTCGGCGCGATCCGCGGTCGACGAGTTGGCGTCGATTCTCATCGGGTCGAGCGATCCCCGCCACGGGTTGGTCGTGTCGATCCACCGCGTCGATGACCGCATCGAGGTTGCAGGCCACGTCGAGGTGTTCGGAGGACGGCCGGCCCCCGATCCCCTCGTCGCCTCGGTGCTCGACGCCTCGACGACCTCGTGGTCCTGTGGACTCACCGAGGACGTCGCACACTTCGACTTCACCTGTGTTCGCGGCGCGATCGGGCTTCGGCGTCGCTGAGCGGTTCGGGCAATGGCGCGGGGCGACCGCGAGGATCAGCCCGGCGTCACCATGCGCCGGCGTGGAACGGCATCGGCGCTCACCACAACGACCTGTGTCGAGGCGCCCTCCAGCAGGTCCGCAAGTGCGGGGACGGCGAGCTGTGCCGAGTGCGCGCGGACGACAAGACCGGCGTGCGAGTCGTCAGCGAGCGCCGAGCCGACTCGCTCCACGGTGCGGGCGTGCCGTGCGTCGAGATCAGCGACTGCCTCGTCGAAACGGACGAGCATCTCCTTGGCGGAAGCCGCGTTGCGCTCCCACAGGTCGAACTCGGCGTCGAGCTCGTGGCCCCGCGCAACCAGCTCCTCGACGTGGGTCGCCAGGTCGGCGAGCTGGCGGTTCCGTTCCTCGGTCTGATCGGCGCACGCGTCGACCAGCGCCTCGGCGGCCTGCGGTGGGGCGAGCAGATCGTCGAGTGGCACACCGCTGCTGAACGCTTCGATGCGATCGGCCAGCGCGGCGCGTTGCGCCGCCACCTCGTGGCCGCGCGCTTCGGCCTCTTCGATCGCGGCGCTGAGGTCGGCGCCTGCCCGCTCGAGTTGTTCGGACACCCCCGGGAGGACGGTCTCCGCGTGGTTCGCGAGGGTGCCGGTCGACCGGGCGATCAGGAAGTCCGGATAGCCGTCGAAGCCGTAGGAGCCGAGGAGTTGCTCTTCGTCGTGGCGAGCGGCCTCGAGCAGCCCTCGACTGCGGCCGTCCTCGGCCTGAAGTCGTCGGGCGTGAGCCGCTTCGATCCGCTCCGACACGGTCTCGGAGGAGCCCGCCTCGATCAACGCTTCGAGCTCGATGGTCATCGTCTGCAGCCGGTCGCGCTCGCTGCGTGCGGTGTTCACAAACGCCGCCTCGCTGAAGGCGCCGGAGCCGACTTCCACCCAGCGCGCTTCGAGATCCGCGGCTTGCGTGGAGAGCTCCACGGCGACGGGGTGCAACGGGGCGCGTCCAGCGGTGGCGTCAGCGATCCATGTCCGCAGATCGGCGGCCGCGGATGTCAGGCCGGCCTGGTCGGCGAGCACCCAGAGCCGCTCCCATCGAGCTGCCGCCTCCGGGCGCGGCACGGCACCTCGTCCGAGTTCGTCGATCACCACGTCACGCAGCTCTGCGAGCATCTCGGTCGCCGCGTCCGCTGCACGCAACTGCTCGCGGAGGGCTTCGATGGCCACCTCGTTCGCTCGTCGCTCCCCCTCCACCGCCCGACAGAACGCCTCGGCGACCTCCACGCTCAACCGGGCTCCGCCACGGGCCCCGCCGACTCGCTCGACGGCGACGGCTCCCGGCATGTCCTCGGCACTCTCCGCCCGCCAACCGGCGTCACGCAGCGCCTCGATGAGCAGCGCGGCGGTTCCGTCGTCGGCCTGCACGAAGCTGAGTCGTTCGTCGAGGTCCAGCTCCATCGGGGTCGGGCCGGAGAGGGTGAGGTGACGCAGGGTCATAGATCCCAATCGGCGGGTACGGAACCGTCTTGAGGCGCCTTGGGCGAACTCACACACCGGGGTGGGCAAACCTTCCGAATCCGCCGATCGCGGCGAATGCGGGGTCTACCATCGGGCTCCTTCCCCCACGACGACCAGGCGATTCGACGGGAGAGCGGGATCCACATGGCGATGGCGGACGACGGGGAGTTCATCGAACCCTGGCTGCCCCACGAGCAGCCCGAACGCCCATTCGACGAAGGCACCTGGATCTGTGAGTGCGACGCCTGCGCAATGGCGGTGCACGCCGAGGCGCGCCACTCACCGTTCACGCCGCTGTGCATCAAGACCGGCTTCGACCGGGTGATCGTGGCGGCCGAATACCTCTCGGAGACCCTTGCCGCAGGAATGCCCCTGGAGTCTCTGCTCTACGTATCCGACGACTGGGTTCGGGAGGTGTTCGTGCCGGTCGGATCGTGGCGGTGGAAGGCAACGGCCACGCGTTGGTGGTCGTTGATGCTCCACGAGGACGAGGACATCGCCGGCACCGGCCACGTTCGACACCAGGTCGCGCGCGGGGAAGACCGCTCGGTGATCGACCTGCGGTTGCGCTATTTCGCCTCGCAGCGACCGACGGTCGCCCGCACAGCGCCGCGGTTACGCGGCGCGTGAGAACAGTGCGCTCGCCCCGACCGCGAGCGCACCACCGGCGAATCGGCCCGGAAGGAACCGCCGGTTGCCGTACAGCTCGTGTACCCAGCGGGGCGCCGCCGCGAGTGCCGCCGAATAGAGCAGCTGATAGCCGGGCAACATGAGCCGCGCCGAGCCCGTGAACGATGGTGTCCACAGCCAGCGGTCCATGAAGCGGGTCTGCGCGTTGACGACCAGGTTCGGGCGATGCGCCTCGACATGGTCGAGCAGATCGCTCCAGTCCCGGGGCGGATCCTCGTCGCCGAGCTTGAGCGCCACCTGACGCTGCTCCG
The DNA here is from genome assembly GCA_029782335.1 of Actinomycetes bacterium. Classification (GTDB taxonomy): domain Bacteria; phylum Actinomycetota; class Acidimicrobiia; order Acidimicrobiales; family Microtrichaceae; genus JADLFH01. The sequence goes on from JAKOVA010000159.1 coordinate 6,777, forward strand.
CGACGTAGTCGTCGAGCAGGTCCGGGTCGGGGCGATCCCCGTAGCGGAGCCAACAGCGCGCCATACCCAGCAGCAGGCCGCAGTGCACCCAGTCGATGAGCTCGCCGTCCTGTGCGCTGTAGGGGCGACCATCGGGCGCCGTGCCGTTGATGTGGGTGTGGACACGGTTCACCGTGTCGATCGCCTCCTGCGCCACCGAACCAGGGGCGAACGTCATCGTCGCCACGAACCCACCGGTTCGTTGGAGGCGGCCGAGCGGGTCCTCGACGAACCCGGAGTGCTCCATCACCCCGGCGAGGGCAAGCGGATGGAGTGCCTGGATCCACAGCGCCAGGAAGCCGCCGACGAGGCCGGCGGGATCGCCGTGGATGATCCACGACGCCCCTCCCTCGGGGCACCACGGCGGATCGTTCGGGTCGTTCTCGAAACGTGGAGCCCCCATGCGGGTGGCCAGGGACTCGAGCGCCTTGGCGGGAAGGTCCTGGGTCGCTCGGCGGCCCGTTCCGGCGACGAAGCGCAACGCGTTCGCCCCGAGTCGCTCGGGGCCGCTCAGACGCAGGGCGGAATCGGAACGTACGTAGGTGCGAGCATCCATGCCGGCGAGTGTATACAAACGTCCAAGTTTGTAAACAACCGCTAGGATTCGCCCATGCCCCGCCGCGTCGATCTCGAAGCCGTGCTCGAGGCCGTTGGCACCGACCGGGGCGCCGATCCGGGACGATCCGGTTCGCTCGACCGTGTGCTCGACGCGGCGTTCCGCTGCTTCGCCGAGGGTGGCGTCGGCGCCACGACGATGTCGGATGTCGCCGAGGCGGCCGGCCTGAGCCGGGTGTGGGTACATCGTCTCGTCGGCAGCAAGGGTGAGCTGTTGCACGCCGTGTTGACCCGTGAGGTCGAGCGGGCGCTCGCGAACCTCGCGACCGATCTGCCCCCCGACATTGCCCCGATCGACGCCTTCATGGTCGGAACGGGCCTCATCGTGTCGCACTTCGCGGCGCACCCGCTGGTGCGTCGGTTCATCGACGACGAGGCCGACGAGGTCGTGGCCGCCTTCACCGACGGGCGGTTCCTCACCCGGGTCGCCGAGCGGATCACGCTGATGAGCGCCCCGGTGCTCGGAGCCTCCTCCGATGCGACACGGCCGATCGTGGAAGCGGCGACCCGCGTCGCGGTGAGCCTCATCATCGCCCCGATGACACCGGGGGGCGACGACGCGACCGCCGTCGCAGAGCTCATGGGCGCCGCATTCGGCCCCGCGCTCCGAGCCGCCACGATTCGTTGAGCGAACGTTCACTCACCGCTACACTCAGCGCGCATGTCGACGATCGAGTCCACCAAAGCGGCCGAGTTCAGCCAGACCGACTTCTGTGATCCCCGGGTCTTCGACGACCCCTACGAGTTGTTCAGCTGGCTGCGCTCGCTGGACCACCTCCATTACGACGAGCGCAACGACATCTACATCGCGGCTCGCCACGAGGACGTATTCGCGGTGAGCCGCGACGACACGATGTACTGCTGCAAGTACGGCGTCCGGCCGAAGATCGCCGGGGACATGTCGATCATCACCCTCGACGGCGACGAGCACACCCGGCAACGGCGGCTCATCAACAAGGGGTTCACCCCCAAGCGCGTCCGTGAGCTGATGCCCCACATCCGTCAGCTCACCAACGAGATCATCGACCAGATCGCTGAGCGCGGCGAGGTCGACTTCGTCGAGGACTTCGCGATCCACGTGCCGCTCATCGTCATCTGCGAGCTGCTGGGTCTCCCGCCCGAGCAACGCCAGGTGATGTACCGCTGGTCCGACGACATGATGGCGGGCGACGGTCACGTCGAAGCCGATTCGCCACAGCTCATCGCCGCGGCCGAGGCCTTCGGCGAGTACTGCACGCTGCTCATCGATCTCATCGAACAGCGACGCAGCGACCCGACCGACGACCTCATCTCGGTGCTGACCCACGCGTTCGATGCCGGCGCCCTCGCCAAGGAGTTCAAGGCGTATCAGGGCGTCTCGGAAGAAGAGCTCGCCAAGATGGCGGCCGTCAGCGGCGAAGAGGTGGGCGAACAGCTCAAAGACGACGAGTTGCTCGCGTTCCTCACGATCCTGCTGGTCGCCGGCAACGAAACCACCCGCAACGCGATCACCGGGGGCCTCGCCGCGCTGTCGCGCTTCCCTGATCAGCGACAACTGCTGTTGGATCACCTCGACGACGAGGCCTTCATGGACAAGGTCGCCGACGAGATCGTCCGCTACGTCACGCCGGTCATCGGGTTCATCCGCACCGTCACGACGCCGCACACCTTCCGCAACACCGAGCTGAAGGAAGGCGACCGGATTCTCATGCTCTACGGCGCCGCGAACCGCGACGAGGCCGTCTTCGAGAACCCCGATCAGCTCGACCTGACTCGCGACCCGAACCCCCACTTGGGCTTCGGCATCGGCCCGCACTTCTGCCTCGGCTCGAACCTGGCGCGTGCCGAAGTGAAGATCGTGCTCCAGGAGCTGTTCCGGCGCCTGCCCGACATCGCGGTGCCCGAGGGCGTGAGCCCCAGCCGCGGCGACTCGACCCTGGTGCTCGCGCTTCAGGAGCTTCCCGCCACGTTCACCAAGTGTCCCGTTGCCCACTGAGCTGCGAGAGCGCATCCTCGACGAAGCACTGACTTTGATGGCGGAGCGTGGCTCCGCCGGCACCTCGATGCGTCGCCTCGCCGACGCGTGCGGCGTGCGGGTCGCGGCCCTCTACCACTACTTCGAGTCCAAGGATGCGCTCCTCGCGGCGGTGATCGAGGAACGCAACTACGGCCGGCGGATCGCCGAGCCGCTCCCGCTCCAGGCCGATGCGACCGCGACCGAACGGCTCGCGAGCGTGTTCCGCCAGATGTGGGACGGCGCCCTCGAGGAGGAGGCCGTGTGGCGTCTGCTCCTCGGGGAGGGCATCCGTGGTGAACCCTCGGCGCTGCCGGTCGGCCGCGAACTGCTCGCGACGGTCATCCCGGGCGTCGCGGCGTTCGTTCGCGATGCGGTGCCCGAGATCTCCGACGCGAACGCCGCTGCAGAAGTGCTCTTGGGACAGATGTTCCTCGGGTTCATCCGCCACATGTTCGAACCCGACGCCGACCCCCGGGTCATCGGCGACGAGATCGCCGGACGTCTCGCCGACCTACTGCTGAGCTGACGCCTTCCGCTCCTGTAGGCGGGCAACCACCCGACGCAGGCGACCGATGAACTCGACGAGTCGCTCACGCAGATCGTCGGCCGGTCCCGACGGCAGCTCCAGTTGCTCCACTCCCCAGTCGCGCAGCACCGTCGGCTCGACGATACGAGTGAGGTGGGTCGGTACGTCGTAGATCCCCGCGGCAGCGATCCGTCGGGCGTGGTCGTTGAACCCGGGCATCGCGGTGCCGGGCATCTCGAAGGTGCGGACCTGCCGTTCGATCGCGGCGACCGTCTCGGCGGGGAAGCGTTCGAGGGCGTGGGTGACGAGGTCGCGGTAGAAGAGGAAGTGAAGGTTCTCGTCGAACGCAACCCGCGCCATCACATCCGCGCCGGCCGCGTCGAGCATCGCCCCGGTGTTGCGGTGTGCGATGCGCGTGGCGAGCTCTTGGAGGGACAGATACACGAACAGGTCGAGCACCGACGGCGCATGGGTCGCCTCGTAGCCGCCGGAGAGCTGCGCCATCCGGGCACGCTCCAACGCACGCAGATCGACCGCGCGGGTGACGCAGAGATAGTCGCGGATGGCGGTCGAGTGCCGGTCCTCCTCGGCCGTCCAGCGCCGGGTCCACGCACCCCAGATGCCGTCGCCGCCAACGATCGAGGCGATCGCGTGGGTGTAATAGGGAAGGTTGTCCTCCGTGAGGAGGTTCACGACGAGCGCTGACTGCACCGCAGCGTTCGGAGCCGGATCGGTGGGCGACTCCTCGCCGATCTCGAAGTCGGTCCCGCGGCTCCACGGAATGTGCTCGTGGGGGAACCACTCCCGACTCCGTGCGAGGTGCCGCTCCATCAAGGTGGCGGCGACGGGTGCGAGTTCGCTGAGCACCACCGTGTCGTCGGCGAGCACTGCGGGAGGTGGGGAAGCCATAGTGGTCAGACCTTTCCACACCCGGGCCCGTTACAGGCAGCGGGCACCGAGCTTCCCCGAAGAGGCACCGGCTTGGGGCACGAGCCCCGAGGCGCGAGGCGCGAACCCCGAGGCGCGAGGCCTGGGGAACATGGCGCCGCTCAGCGAACCTCGCGGGCGTCGCGGAGGAGGACCTCCTGCGCGACGGTCGCCACGTGGGCGCCGTCCTCGTCGAAGACGTGGCCCACGGTCAACCCCCGGGCGTTCGCGAAGGTCAGGCACCGGAAGTCGTGGAGGTGCCAGCGATCCGCGCGCATCGGCCGGTGGAACCAGATGGTGTGGTCGAGGCTCGCCGAGAACTGCGACGCCCATCGCTCCTCTTCGGGCAACTCCCACAACGGGTGGAGGCGCAGGACGGCTTCGGTCGGCATGTCGTCGGAGAGATAGGCGAAGGCAGCAGCGTGCAGCGCTGCGTCGTCCCCGAGATCGTCAACCACCCGGAGCCACGCGACCGCCCGGCCCCGATGGTCGCCGGCCGCCTCGAGGATCTCGTCAGGAACCGACGAGCGCATGAAGGCAGCGCCCCACTGCATCGACTCGAGTTCATCGGCGGTGGGAAGTCCGGCCGGCATCACGACCGGCTGCACATCGATCGACGCCTCACCCGACTGGAACGACGCCTCGAGGTTCAGGATCGCGCCGGTCGCCTGGCGGGCGACGACCCGCCGGGTGCAGAAGGATCGGCCGTTACGCAGCCGGTCGACCTCGTAGCGGACCGGCTCGTTGTGGTCGCCGCGACGGATGAAATAGGCGCGCAGCGAATGCACGCTGAAGCCGCCGTCGACGGTGAGGCCGGCGGCGCGCAGCGCCTGCGCCACGATCTGCCCGCCGTAGAGGCCACCCCAGGGGTACTGCGGGCCGGTGCCGACGTAGATGTCGGGGCCGTGCGAGGCGAGGTCGAGGATCGATGGCAGGTCCATGGCGTGGCGAACCTACTCCCGGGCGGCGCTTCGTCGAACTTCAGCGACGGTCCGCGAGGAACGGGAACCGCTCGCGCACCGCGGCGACGACGGCCGGATCGACCTCCGCGACCGCCAACGCCTCGCCTCCGGCCGCCGACGCGAGGATCTCCCCGAGCGGATCGACGATCCGGCTGTCACCGACGTAGTGAAGGCCGTCGCCGTCGCCGACCCGGTTGACGCCCACGACGTACGCCTGGTTCTCGATCGCCCGAGCAACCAACAGGCTCCGCCAGTGGTGGCGACGGGACTCCGGCCAGTTCGCGACGACCACGTAGCAGTCGGTCTGCGGCGCGAGCGCCCAGAACTCGTCCGCGAACCGCAGGTCGTAACAGACGAACAGGCTGACCCGACATCCGTCGACGTCGATGGTGACGAGGTCGTCGCCGGCCGCGTACCGCTCGTGCTCGCGGGCGTAGCTAAAGGGGTGGATCTTGCGATACCGCTCGATGCGACCGTCAGGGGCCGCGGCGAGCAGCACGTTGTGGGGCATCCCGTCGGTCGTCCCCTCGGCGCGTTCGGGCGCCGAGCCGCACACCCACACGCCGTGTTCGGTTGCCATGCGGCGGAGGAACGATGCGCTCGGCCCGTCGTAGGGCTCGGCCACCTCGTCGGTGTCGAGGCTGAAGCCGCAGGAGAACATCTCGCTCAACACCACCAGCCGCGCGCCGGCCACGGCGGCCGCCTCGATGCGGGGCGCGAGCCGGGCGAAGTTGGCGTCGCGGTCCTGCCAGACCACGTCGTGTTGGATCGCGGCAACCTTCATGTCGTGCTCACCGTCCCCTCAGCCACCGGTGTACCACGGTCGCCTGCGGCGAGACCGGCGAGGCGGGCGACCGCTTCGTCGATCACCTCGTCACGCTTGCAGAAGGCGAAGCGTACGAAGGGTCGGCCGGCGTCGGTGTCGTCGTAGAAAACCTGGGTCGGTACCGCCACCACGCCTGCCGTGTCGGGGAGCGTCCGGCAGAACTCCATCCCGTCGGTCGCGCCGAGCGGTCGGATGTCGGCGGTGACGAAGTAGGTGCCCTGAGGGCGGCGAACCCCGAAACCCGCGGACTCGAGTCCGGCGCAGAGGCGGTCACGTTTGGCTTGGAGCGACGCGGCGAGGGTGTCGACCACCGAGTCATCGAGGCGAAGCGCAGCGGCGACCGCGTGTTGCAGCGGGCCACCGGACACGTAGGTGAGGAACTGCTTGACGGTCCGCACGGCCGAAACGAGCGGTGCCGGCCCGCAGATCCAGCCGACCTTCCAGCCGGTGAAGGAGTAGGTCTTTCCCGCCGAGGAGATGGTGAGGGTGCGCTCGGCCATGCCGGGCCGCGTCGCGAGAGGCACGTGGACGGTGCCGTCGAAGGTCAGGTGCTCGTAGACCTCGTCGGTGACCGCGATCAGGTCGTGTCGGCAGCAGAGCTCCGCGATCCCGTCGAGTTCCGCCACGGTGAACACCTTGCCGGTGGGGTTGTGCGGTGTGTTGAGCAGCAGCACCTTCGTCGCGGGAGTGATCGCGGCGGCCACACGGTCGAGGTCGATCGGTTCGTCGGGGGCACCGAGCGGCACGGTGCGGCGGGTCGCGCCACCCAACGCGATGCACGCCGCATACGAGTCGTAGTAGGGCTCGAAGGTGACCACTTCGTCACTGGGGCCGGCGAGCGCCAACAGCGCCGCCGCGATCGCCTCGGTGGCTCCGGTGGTCACCAACACCTCGCCGTCAGGCTGCAACCGCATCCCATAACGCGCCGCCTGGTGATCGGCGATCGCCGATCGCAGTTCGATGATCCCGTCGCCGGGCGGATACTGGTTGTGGCCCGAGCGGAGGGCGTCGACGGCGGCTTCGATGATCTCGTTCGGGCCGTCGGTGTCGGGAAAGCCTTGGCCGAGGTTGATGGCGCCACTGCGACGGGCGAGCTCCGCCATCTCGGCGAAAATCGTGGTCCCGAATCCCGCCATCCGAGATACGAGAGGCGTCGCTGGCGGCATCGACCCTCAGCCTAGGGCCCGAGGCGACAACGACCTTCAGCGAGGTCCGACGACGTAGCGTGACCGTCGTGGAGGGACTGCCGGTGGGCTTGTACGAGGTCTTGATGACCGCCGGCCTCACCGAACGGCTCGATTCCCTCGGCAACACGACCTCGTTCGAACAGCGGTCGCTTCACCACGCCGAGGCGGCTGATCGCATCGCCTTGCACCTCAGCAGACAGATCGAGATTGCTCTGTCGGACATCCCCGATTCCGATCGCGCGCGTGTCGGTGTCGAGGTCGCCAGGGCTCTGCTTGCCCGTCTCGGCGACTTCCTCGAAGTCGATCCAGCGGTGATTCCGATCTCGCCAGCGACCATCCTTCATGCGATCCTGACGCGCTCGCCCGACGGTTCTCCCGCACAAATCGCCGAGCCGATGATTCCGCTGCTCGACACCGCCCTGCTTACCAACGCCCCCGGTGAACCCAACCTCTGGAGCCAGTTGCGGTCGGAGGTCGAGTCGGCCGACCAGATCGACGTCGTGATGGCCTTCATCCGGCGCAGCGGCATCGCCCCGCTCGTCGACTCGCTTCGACGCCACTGTGACCAAGGCCGCCCGCTCCGGGTGTTGACCACGACCTATACAGGCTCGACCGAACGGGCGGCGTTGGAACAACTCGCGTCACTCGGCGCCAAGATTCGCGTTTCCTACGACCTGACGACGACCCGCCTTCATGCGAAGGGGTGGGCGTTCCATCGACAATCGGGTTTCTCGACGGCATACGTCGGATCGTCGAATCTCACGCATTCGGCTCAGGTGACCGGGGCCGAGTGGAATGTGCGCGCCTCGGCGGCCCGCAATCCCGATGTGATCGCGAAGTTCAGGGCCGTCTTCGAAAGCTACTGGGCGAGTGGCGACTACCGCCCCTATGTGGCATCGGAGTTCGACGAAGAGCAGGCACGCGCGGGTCGAAGCGACTCCGGCCCACGAGTCATCCTGAGCCCAATCGAACTGCGGCCGCTTCCGTTTCAGGATCGACTGCTCGAGCTCATCGAGGTCTCACGTGAGGCGGGCCACCACCGAAACCTGCTCGTGTCCGCGACCGGGACCGGCAAGACCGTGATGGCGGCGCTCGACTACGCACATCTCCGGCGACGTTTGCAACGATCCCGCCTGCTCTTCATCGCCCACAGCGAACGAATCCTCAACCAGAGCCTCAGCACGTTCCGCTACGCGCTGCGCGATGCCTCATTCGGGGAGCTGTGGGTCGGGGGCGCGCGACCGACTCGTTTCGATCACGTCTTCGCGTCCATCCAAAGCCTGAACGCGTCAGGCCTCGACGCACTCGACCCGGCGCATTTCGACGTGGTGATCGTCGACGAGTTCCACCACGCCGCCGCGAGCTCTTACCGCCGGGTTCTCGACCACCTCCGACCTGCGGAACTGCTCGGACTCACCGCGACGCCCGAACGCAGCGACGGACTTCCCATCCTGCAGTGGTTCGACGACCGCATCGCCGCCGAGCTGCGTCTGTGGGACGCCATCGACCAACAGCTCCTCTCGCCGTTCCTCTACTTCGGGATCCACGATGGCGTGGATCTCACCGACATTCCGTGGCGACGAGGCCGTGGCTACGACATCGACGCCCTCACGGACCGCTACACGAGCACCGCCGCTTGGGCGCGCCTGGTCGTGAACCAACTCGATGCACATGCGGACATCGCCTCGATGCGTGGCCTCGGGTTCTGCGTCAGCGTCGAACACGCCCGCTTCATGGCGGATCGCTTCAATCGCCACGGGATCCCTTCGGTGGCGATCTGGGGTGACAGCCCGGCTGCGGAGCGAGCTGAGGCCTTGGCAGACCTGGCAAGCGGCCGGGTCAGGATGGTCTTCTCCGTCGACCTGTTCAACGAGGGAATCGACGTCCCCGGCGTCGACACGCTGCTGATGCTGCGGCCGACGGAGAGCCCCGTGTTGTTTCTCCAGCAGCTCGGCCGCGGGCTTCGGAAGGCTGACGGCAAAGCCTCCTGCACCGTGCTCGATTTCGTTGGCACGCACCGCAAAGAGTTCCGGTTCGATCGCCGGTACCGAGCGCTCCTCGGCGGAACGCGTCGCGACCTCGAGAATGCCGTTGAGGAGCAGTTCCCGTTCCTCCCGACCGGCTGCAGTATGCAACTCGACCGCAAGGCGAGTGAGATCGTGCTGCGGAGCATCCGTGAGGCCATTCCGTCTCAGTGGAAGGCGAAGGTCAACGAGCTGGCGGGCCTCCGCCGTCTCGATTCGAACGCGGGTCTCGCCGCCTTTCTCCATGAGACCGGCCTCGACCTTGAGGATGCCTACGCCAACGGCCGCTGCTGGTCCGATCTCCTCGAAGCCGCCGGCGAACCAGTCCTCGAGCCCGGATCGGCGGAACGGGCACTCCGACGTGCCGTAGGCCGGCTCCTCCACATCGATGACGCGGAGCGCCTCGAGATGTACCGACGTCTGCTCGCGGCCGGTCCGCCACAAGTCGCATCGATGCCGGAGCGGACCCGACGCCTCGTCCAGATGCTGGTCGCGTCACTCGCAGACCAGGCGATCGCCAAGGAGGACTCACTCCAGGACGCCGTCGACCTCGTGTGGTCCCACCAGCAGGTCACTGCGGAATTGGTCGAGCTGTTCGAGTTGCTCGAGCAGCGAATTGACCACTTGCACCAGCCGCTCGCCACGCACCTCGACGCCCCGCTGCAGGTGCACGCTCGCTACAGCCGCATCGAGATCCTGGCGGGCATGGGCCTGGGTCGGCAACGGGCAAAGCTCGCCCCGTGGCAGAGCGGTGTTTTCGAGGCGAAGGCAGCGAACGCCGAGTTGTTCGCGTTCACGCTCGACAAGACGAGTGGAGCATTCTCTCCGACGACCCGGTACCGCGACTACGCGATCAGCCGCACGCTCATCCACTGGGAAAGTCAGTCGTCGACACGCGAGGACAGTTCGACGGGGCTGCGCTATCGCCACCACGAGCGCGACGGCCGAACGATCCTGTTGTTCACCCGGCTCCGAGCCGACGACCGTGCGTTCTGGTTCCTCGGTCCCGCGAGTTACCGCGGCCATGTCGGTGAGAAGCCAATGGCAATCACCTGGGAACTCGAGGTGCCACTCCCCGGCGATCTCTACGCGGCGTTCGCGGCGGCCGTAGCGTGACGCTCCCTCCGTGTCACGGCTGCGGCTCTACTCGGCTCGGTCAGGCTGCAGCGGGACGCCGCGAGATGTCAGCGCAGGCCTCGCACACCTCGGTGGGGATGACCCCCCAGCGCATGAGCAAGGCGAAGATCTTGCAGCCGATGCAGTACCCGAAGGCGGCCTCGAGGGTGGCGGCACCGGCGATCATTCCCACGACGACCTGGGACGCTCCGACGGCATCGAAGCCGAATCGCAGCACGACCGCGACCAGCGACAGGGTGGCACCGATCCCCTGCGCGAAGCGTTTCGGGGCGCCGGCGGTGAGCCGCGTCGGCAGCCCGAGCCGGGGCACGACCACCTTGGTTGCGAGCTGTCCGAGTGGGCTCAGCCGCGGGCCGGTCGCGACCCGTGCGACGAATCCGTATGCCAAGACGACCAGGAGCGGGCTCCAGCCGGTGACGACGTAGGAGGCGGCCAGCACGACGACCCCGGTTGCAACGGTCCGCGCCGCGTACTCGTTGACGATGTCGGGGAACCCGAAGATGCGGGTCCGGGGCGGGGCGGTGATCGTCGGTGTGCTCACCCCGACGAGGCTAGGTCACAAAACCCGACTAGCCAAGTCAAGAATTACGAGCGGGTCGGGCTCACCAGACTCAACACATCATCCGCTGCGTGCAGCGCCGCCGCAAAGTCCTCGAGTTCCTCGAACCGGATCGGCGGGTGGTGCAGCGGACGCTCGTCGATCTCCGCCGGTCGCCGCCACGGCTCGACAGTCACGCCGACCGCGACGAGCAGCAGGCTCATCCCGTCGTCGGCCCGCTTGGAGAACCGGGCGCCGCAGTGGCCGCAGCGGATTGCGCAGCGTGCCGTGTCGTCGTCCTCGCAGACTCGGAGCACCACGGCGTCGATCGGGATCTCCACCTCACCGCAGGTGGGGCACTCGGTGGTGATGAAGGACGTGTGTTGCGGTCGCACCGCCAACCCGTCGGCAGCCAGGCCGCTTCGTTGAGCTTCACGTCCCCAGGTTCCGACAAACTGAACCGGTGACGACTCCCATTGATCCCGAACTGTTGGACTTCGCGGTCGAGGTCGTCTCCGAAGCCGGTCGCCTCACCCTCGACCTGTTCCGGGGTGCCGATCTCGACGTCGAGGAGAAAGGCGACGGGTCGCCCGTCACGGTCGCCGATCGCAACGCCGAACGCCTGATGCGCCGGATGATCGAGGAGCGCTTCCCCGATGACTCGATCCACGGCGAAGAGGAAGCCGACAAGGCGGGCTCGTCGGGTCGACGGTGGGTGATCGACCCGATCGACGGAACGATCAGCTTCACCCACGGGGTCGGGCTCTACACGAACCTCCTCTACATGGAAGACGAGCACGGCCCCGCGATCGGGGTCATCAACGTTCCGGCGATGGGTGAGATGGTCGCGGCCGGCCGCGGCCTGGGGTGCCGCTTCAACGGGCAGCCGTGTCACGTCAACGACCGTTCCGCGGTCCGCGGGTCGGTGCTGAGCACCAGCGGGTTCGACTGGTGGGAGGCCGACCGGCTCATGCGAGCCCACGGATCGGGGGCGATCCTCCGCACGTGGGGCGACGGCTACGGCTTCGTGCTGGTCGCGACGGGCCGCATCGAGGCGATGGTCGACCCGTCGATCCACTACTGGGACATCGCACCGTGTCAGGTGATCATCCCCGAGGCGGGCGGTCGGTGGTCGGCGCTCGACGGCTCCCAGGATCCCCACCACGGCAGCTTCATCGCCACCAACGGCGTCATTCACGACGAGCTGCTCGAGATCCTCGGGTGAGCGGCGAGGCGACGGCGTTGCTCGAGGCGCTCCGCGACGAGGGAGCGCGCCTCTCCCGGATGAGCCTCGCCACGCTCCCGACCGCCGTTCCGAGTTGCCCCGGGTGGTCCGGCGCGGACGTGTTGGTCCACCTCGGCCGAGTCCACCGCTGGACGCTCTCGGCGTTGTCGCTGCCGACCGGCGCCGAGTGGCCTGCGTTTCCACCACGCCCCGGGGCGGAGACCGAGTTGGTGGGCTGGGTCACCGAGGGCGTCGAGCGGCTCGCCGAACAGTTCGCCACTGACGACCTGGACCGGCCGTGTTGGGGATTCGCCGGGGACGCCACCGTCGGCTGGTGGTTACGACGACAGACCTTCGAGACGCTGGTGCACCGCTGGGACCTCGACGCGGCGGCCGGCTCGGCTGAGCCGATCGACGGGGAGGTTGCCGCCCTCGGCCTCGACGAGTGGTGCGAGCTCGAGGCGGCCCGCTGGTTCAGCGCGAGAGCCGATCTCGCAGCCACGGTGCACCTCCACGCCACCGACGGCCCAGGGGAATGGCTGGTGGCGGTCGACGCGGATGGGTTCCGCTGGAGCCACGGCCACCACAAGGGCGACATCGCGGTGCGTGCCACCCGCTCCGAGCTCTACCTGCTGGCGTGGAACCGGATCGACGCCGAAGCGCTGGAGGTCTTCGGGGACCGTCGTCTGCTCGCCCAGGTGCTCGCGGCTGCGGCCGTCGGGTGATCGGCCCGACAGATCAGCCGACCGACAGCAGCCCTTCAACCACCGAGATGTCCTCGAGGCCGCGGCCGCGGGAGATGCGGTCGCCGAACTCCTGACGGACACCGATCGCGGCGGCGTAGTTGGCACGCCGCTTCGCCTGGCGACCGGTGACGGGATCGGCGTCGTTGTCGGCCTCGTACTGCGCCTGGATGCCCTGGCGGAGGGTTTCGAGGGCCTCGGTGCGCATCTGGGAGACCCGTGACTCGGTGACACCGAGGAAGCGGGCGAGTTCCTGGCTCGTGCGCTCCTGGAGGAAGTAGCCGACGATCACGAGGCGCTGACGTTCGGGCAGGAGGGCGATCGCGTCGCGGAGGTAGGCGTGCAGCTCGCGCTGCTCGAGCTCCGCGCTCGGCTCGACGACACTGCTGTCGGCGAGCACGTCGACGAGGGTGAGTTCCTCGTCGGGGGTGTCGGCGACGAGGTGATCGAAGGCCAACACGACGCTGCGGAACAGTCGATCCTGGAGACGGGACAGCTCGGCGGTCTCCACGCCCAGCTCCTCGGCGATCTCCGAGAGGCTCGGCACTCGGCCGAGGCGGCTGGCAAGCCGCTGCTCGACGAGGTCGAGGCGGCGAGCGAGGCTGCGGACCGATCGTGGCGCCCAGTCGGCGGCACGAACGGCGTCGATGATGGCGCCGCGGATCCGCTGTGCGGCGAAGCGTTGGAAGGGCACGCCCTTCGATTCGTCGAATCGGCGGGCTGCCTCGACGAGGCCGAGGGCGCCGGCCCGCACGAGTTCGTCACGGTCGACGTGACGGGGGAAGTGCACCGCCACCTGGAAGACAATGTGGTTGACGAGGGGCAGGTGCTCCTCGATGAGACGGGTGATCACCTGCTGGTTGGGGTCGGTTGCCAGCGGGGAAGTCTCGGTGGTCGGCATCAGGTTCTCCTTGTCGCACATCAACGACAAGGTCATCGGCGCGCGGGGGCGCGCGACTTGAGCGATTTTTCGAGAAATCGCGAAAAGCCCGTCCCGACGGTTGCGTGGACGTGTGACCGGACGTGGTCCCCAGCTCGGTTGTCACACTCCTATCGACGCGCTCCGCGCGGAACTGAAGGGTTTGGTCACCGCGATGTCACTGAGCGCGGTCGATGATGCTCCACCCCAGGTAGGCGGAGCGGTCCGCCAGAGTGGCGCGGATCGGGTCATCGACCGTGTAGTCGGGCGCGGGGCTCGTCTCGTTCTCCCGCATCCACTCGACCATCCGGTCGTACTGGTCCTGGGGGAACGCGGCAACCACGGTGAACCAGCGGCCCGGCGCCCGCAGTACGTAGCGGATGTTGCGGCCCCCGGATTCGCACGGAAGATACGCCATGAACGTGCCGGCATCCTTGCCACCCACCGCAGTCCACGGCTCGACAACTCCGGCCTTGCGGTCGTCCTGGCCGGCGTGAATCGAGAGAGCGACCCAACGCTCGCTCCTGTCGCATGCACGGGTGAGCTGGCCTGCGTAGGCGAAGTCGTCCTGTTGGTAGAGAGCACCGAGCACACCGTTGGCCTCGGTGACCGGAGGCCCGAGCGTCGACTGCGCGGTCGTCGTGGTGGCCGTCTCGGCGTCGGCGCGCTCCGGGTCACCCTCGGATTGCGCGAACCAGATCACGGCCGCGAGGAGCACCGCGGCAGCCGCGACAGCCCCTGCCGCCACCCAGCGACGGCGGCGGGACTTCGAGGTCGTCGCCGGCTCGGGCTGCTGTGCCGGGCGGGCGTTCGGATCGGAGTCCGCGGGTGGCGCGTCGGGGAGGGTCGCCACCCGGCGAAGTGCCGCCGCGAGCGCAGCGCCATCCGGATAGCGGTCGTCGGGGTCGAGCGCGGTGGCGCGACGGATCACCGCCGCGAGACCGTCGGGAATGCCCGCGGCTCCGGGGTCAGGCGGACCGACGGCGCAGATGCGGTCGACCAGCGGCGCGAGCCCCGCGAGGTCGAGTTCCCCGTAGGGGTTCGCACCGGTCGCCACGGCTTGGAGCGTCAAACCCAGCGAGTAGAGGTCGGCACGCTCGTCGGCGGGTGCGCCCTCGAGCACCTCGGGCGCCGCGTAGAGCAACGTCACCGCCATGGTTTCGCTGTTGGTGGTCGGCTCGATCGACGTCGAGGCGCCAAAGTCGGCCAAGAACGGTGTCTCGCCCTCACCGAGCAGCACGTTGGACGGTTTCAGGTCGCGGTGCACCACGCCCGCGCGGTGTGCCTCGTGCAGCGCTTCGGCGAGCGCACTGCCGAGGGTCGCGGTCTGCTGCGGCGACATGGGCCCGAAGCGGGCGATGTGATCGGCAAGCGATCCACCACTGATGAACGGGGCCACGGCGAAGGCCCGTCCGTCGGGGAGCGTGCCGTGGTCGAGGGTTGGGACGATCCCCTCGACACCGTCGAGATGCTCCGCGGCACGCCGTTGACGAGCGGCGGCGAGGTTCTGATGCGGATCGAAGATCTTCAACGCCACCGCGAGCCCGTCGCTGCTGCGACGAGCGCTGTAGAGGGTGGCGGTGCCACCCCGTCCGAGGAAGGTCAGCCGCTCATAGCCGTCGACGGACTCGAGCCCAGAACTCTCGACCTCGCTCATCGTGTCCCCTCCGCTCCCGCTCGTGCCTGCGCGGTCTCAGCGTCATGTCGGTGCAACGCGACCACGTCGTCATTGGTGATCTGGCCGGTCGCGACCAGGTGATCGACCAGCCTTCCACGGCGGCCAACGGCGCGTCGGCCCGATTCGTGCATCCCCGCGACACCGAGCCGGTGAAGGCGGTGGCACAGGTAGTCGAGCTTTCGGTTGAGCTTCGCCTCGGACCACCCCAACCGCTCGGCGACCGCACGGTTGGTCGGCAGGCCTTCCGGCCCGCTGTTGGCGACCAGGCGCGACTCGGCGAGCGCCGCGACCAGGAGGCGCTGCTCGGCGTTCAACGGGATGCGCGCCGGCGGTTGGGTTGCCGTTCGTTCGTCGTCGCGTCGGCGGTCGACGGGAAGTTCCGGCACGGTGTCGAGCTGTGCCGTGATCTCGTAGTTGCACGGGCCGGCGTCGAAGCGAACGGCGGTCTCGGCGTGCACGAGCGGGATTCGATCACCCCCGGCGAGCAGGGTCGTCGTCCCGCCCCCGAGGACGCGGATCGGCGACCACGTCGAGAGGTTCTCCACCCACCACAGCCCGTCCACGAACACAAAACGCCCCGCCCGCCGGTGCAGAAACGGATTCCGGGCGTCGATGTCGAGATCGGCCCCGCGTCCGAAGGTCGCCGCCGCACCCGGGGTTTCGGGCCCCAGCACGCGGTGCGTCCCGGGGAAGCTCACCGTGAGGGGCGACATCCCGAGATCCTACGAACCGTCCGCCATCGCTGCGATGAGTGCGCCGGCAGCACTATCGCCGCTGAGTTCCCAAAGGAAGCCGCCTCGGAGCCCTTGCGACCTCGCCCATTGCATTTTGCTGGCGATGGTGGTGGGAGTGTCGTAGCTCCACCAGTTGGTGCCGCAGTGGGCGTACGCGGTGCCGCCGATGGTCCCGGTCGGAGGACAGGTGCTGGACAGCACCTTGTAGTCCTCGACGCCCGCTTGGTACGTCCCTGCAGCGGGTCCGGTGGCGCTCCCGCCTGGGGTCGGCTGTGTAACCCCCGTCCAGCCCCGGCCGTAGGCGCCCATACCCAGCACCAACTTGGACGCAGCGATGCCGAAGTTCCGATAGGCGGAGATGGTCGACTGGACGGTGAGGGTCGCCGAGGGGATTCCGGGGTAGGCGGTCAGCGAAGAGTGCGCGGCGGTGGGGCCGTTGGGTGCCCAGGTCCCGAAGTAGTCGTACGCCATCACGTTGAACCAGTCGACGTACGCCGCCGCGTTGCCGTAACCGCCAACGGCGATCCGAGATGGTGAAGCGGGGACGGCCGAGGTGACCAGGTCCGTGCCGAACTGTTGCCGCAGCGCGGCGAGAATCGCTGTGTATCCCGCAGCGTCGGCGGCGCCCGGATACTCCCAGTCGATGTCGATGCCGTCGAAGACGTCGGCCCATCTCGGGTCCTCCACCAGTGCCCGGCATGACGCGGCGAAGCTGGTGGGATTGGCCGCGGCCTGGGCGAAGCCGCCGGACCAACTGGCGCCACCGAACGACCACAGGACCTTCAGGTCCGGATGTGCGGCTTTCAGCTTTCGGAGCTGCCCAAAGATGCCCTTGAGGGTGCCCGGCGCGGTCGAGTCTGCGACTCCGTCGACGCTGTCCGCCGCCGAGTACGGCTTGCCTATCTCAGCCCATGCGTCTCCCTGTACGCACTGACCGCCAACCACATTCCCGAAGGCGACACTCAGATGAGTCAGCTCGTCGGCCGCCCCCGAACCGATGAGGTTCTTCGGGTGGAAATTCCGTGCATAGATGGACCATTCTGTGTAATAGCCGACGGTGGCGTCGGGTATTGACGACCCGGGAATCGTGGTGGTCGTCGGCACGTTAGGTAGCGTCGGAGCGCAAGCCCCAAAGACGGCCAGCAATCCCGCGAAGCCAAGACCCCTCGCGATGAGTCGCAATCTGCTCATGGCAGATCACCTCCAAACAATGCCAGCCCCATCTGCACCCTAAGGGCCCGGTCGAGCCTTCCGAACCGAAGCCGACACGGTCGAGGTGTCACAGAGGTGATATGGAACGCTACTTCATCGATCGACATGTCGCCCCCCCCCGTTGTAGCAGGGATGGGGCCTCCCCCCGTATGAAAGGAGATGAACCGGAAACATTTCGGGTTAGCTGCGCCAGCAGCTTCCCCGATGGCGCGCTGGCTCACGATCGAGTACGCACCGAATTCGATCGCGAGAATAGGCCCAACCCCGGGAATAGCTCCGATCAAGGACCCAAGGGCAAACTCACCAGCGATGACCCATGTATTGGAGAAATACTCGTTCATCTTGGCAGTGAGCAACCTGGAGAACACGAGGTCGCATTTGAAGTACCCGCAACTCTGCTTCAAATGTTTCCGTCCACCCATCATCGACACCATCTCTGCCTGTAACTTATAAGCGCATTTGTAGCTATCATTATCGCCACACCGCGTGTACTTCCATTTCTTCTTCTTCTTCTTTGCGCCGTCCAAGTCCACGCTGTTGACTGGATCATCGACATAGACATAGTCATTCGCGGTTCCGCCTTCGACAGGATCGACCTCAAGAAATCGGCCAAGCAGCGGTGAGTACTGGCGGGCTCCCATCTCGATCATGGGTGAAAGTCCTGCCTGGGTCTCAAGTGGGCGTTGGTGTTGGCCGAGCCAGCCGTAGTCGAAGTTGCCGACCATATTGTCGGGCACACCGCCGGCGATGTTGTTGCCGTCGGGGTCCCAGACCATCGTGACGCCTTGCTTCACCCCGGAGTGATCCGCGACCGCGAGCGCGGAGCCCTGGAGGTTCGGATAGGTCCACACACTGCTGGCGACAGCGGCTGGCTTGTAAGTGAACAGCGCCCCTCCGGGGAGCACCCAGGTGAACTCGGTGTTCCCGGTCGCCACATCAAGAGTGGCGTCGGGTGAATCACCACCGCCCGAGGACAGGTACCGGGCGACAGCGGTCCCGTTCACCTTGCGCTCGACGATTCGGTCCGTCGCGTCCCGCACGTAGGCAACCGTGGTGCCGCCCTTCGCCGTCGACAGATGGCGATCCGCGATGTCGTAGGTATGGGTCTCCCCGAAGATCGACGTCGTGTTCCCACGGGAGTCGTAGCCGATCGTTCCGACGGTCGGCTCACTCGACGACGTGAGCCGGTCTGCCGCGTCGTAGCAGTAGGTGGTCGCGACACCGGCGATCGTCTTCGAAGTACGGTTCGAGTTCTTCCCCGCTCCCGTCGTTCCACACGATGCCGAATCGGCAAAGTTGTAGCCGTAGACCGTGAGCCCCATCACCGCGGTGGTCAGACGTCCGGCGCCGTCATAGACGAAATCGGGGTTCGAGCCGTTCAGGTTATTGCCGTCGTGCCAGCGTTCCCGCAGGTTGCCGCTGTTGAACCGAGTCACGTTCTCCGATGCCAACAACGCTCCGCCCGGAGCCTTCCAGGTGATCCCGGCCGGCCGGGCGAGCGTGTCGTAGGTGAACTCGCCGGTCGTCCCGTTCCCGAACCCGGTCGCGCCGGAGGGATACGAAACACCCGAGAGCCGGCCGTCGGCGAGGTAGGTCGTATCGGCGACGACCTTGCCGTTGATCGACACCTTGTCCAACAGACCGTCAGGTTGATACGTGTTCGCTGTGGTCTGGCCAGCCATGCTGGAGCTCACCGGGCGGTTCGCGACGTCGTAGGTCGACGTCGTCTGGGTGCCCCACACGTCGCGGTACTTCGTCGTACGACCGAGCAGGTCGACCGTGGTGGTGATCGTTCCCGCCGGGTCGGTCACCTTCACCTCGAGCGGGTTCGAGTAGTCGGTCGTGACCGTCCGCGCTGCTGCTCCACCGAAAGCCGGATAGTTCACCGAGGTGGGGCGACCCCGGGTGTCGAAGGTCGTGCACACCCACGGTTGCGAACCCAACGCAGATTCGGACACATCCGCGGTGGTCGTGAGCAGGCCGCGTGTGCGCCCTGACGTGTCGTACACGTACCAGCGCTTGATTGCCCGCTGCGGCCCTGCACCGTCAGGATCCGCGGCCGTCGTGGACTTCGGTCGACCGGCCTGGTTCGTGCCCGCGCCGACGCCACAGGAGTTCGCCACCGGATCGCCCGAATCCGCGTAGTACGCGTAGGCGACAGCGGAACCCGCTCCCGCAGGGAGCGTCCGCTGAGTCGGGCGTCGCCACCCCACCGTTGCCGAGTCCGGTTCGTAGGACATTGTCGAGACCAGATCGGCTTGGCCGCCACCCACAACCTGTGTGGTCGAGGTTGCCAACCCGTCAGAGGGATCCAACCCGGCGACCGCATCCGTGTAGGACGTACGTGACACCCGACCGTCGGCATCGACCGTCGAAGTCGTCAACGCATAGTTCGGTTGCAGGTTCGTGACCGGAACCCACGACGCTGCCTGACCCGGCGGCGTCCACCACAGCGACCAGTACGCATTGCCGCCGCGGTCGCGGTATTCGATCCGGACCTTGACCCGCTTCCCCGCGGTCAGGGTCGCCGACTTCCAAGGGGCGGTCTGGAGCGACCCGTCAGGAAGATCCCAACCGTCCCACACCTTCACGTCGTCGAGATAGAGCCGCGCACCTCCGTCGGTGTCCATCTTGAAGAGGTAGGAGCCGGATACCGGCGGCACCAACAAGGCCTCCGCTCGCATCGACCAGTTGTCCGCGGGCAGCCCCTGATAGCTCCCCGCTCCGATGTCGAGATACCCGTTGCGGAACTCGCGCCGCTTCACCCCACCGGTCAGATCCGGGGTCGCGAACGCCGACACCGCCAGGCCCTGGAGGCCTTCGTCGTATGCCGTTGTCGTCTTGGGCGTCGCGGCCTGGTTGCCCGCCGTCGGCTTTGACGCCCACCCCGAGGCGGCCGACGGTGCCGCGAACCACCCAACCGGGGCAGGCCCCCACTGCTCAATCGGCTTCAGTTGATCGTCATACACCGTCGAGGTCCGCATCCCCGACGGATCATCCACATACGACACGAAGTCGCCCTGAGCCGTGTCACCGGCGAGTGCTCCGCGCCACGCGGTCGAAGTCGTGCGTCCGCCTTGGTCACGTTCCAACGTCTGGCGACCAAGCGTGTCGAACTCGACCTGGCGCGAATAGCCGTTTGGCTTCTGGTCGCCGTCACGGTTCACCGTCGCGCCATTCGCTGAATAGGTGATGCGCACGACCTGCCGCACCGCACCAGCGGTCGGGGCAGGGCGGGTCACCGACGCCACTCGACCGTCAGCCTGGTAGCTGACCTCGGTCCGGGCAGTCGCGTCATCGGTTCGCAGTCCGGCGGCGATCGCGTCCGACGCCAACGCGTCGGTCACCCCGACCAGACGCGAGTACTGACCACCGAGCGCGGCGCTGTTCGCCACCTCCCACGACCAAGCCGTGGACGATCCATCAGAACCAGCGACCCGACCGATCTGGACGATTCCCGACGCGAGGACGGTGTAGCCGACGTCGAAGGTCCGGTCGTCCATCAGCCGGACACGACACAGGTACCCCGGCGGCGCAGCGACTGAGCCGGCGGGAGGAGAGGATGGACACCCGTTCTGGCCGTCGCCCTGGAAGTAGTTACGCATCACACGACCCGACACCGGGTCCGTCGCTGCGGTCATCCGCCGCCCAACCGGCGAGTTGGCCCACGTGTACACCAGCGCCGACGACCTCCGCTCGTCGACCGGTTTATGCGTCGCGGTCAACGTCCCGTACACGTCGAACTCGTGCACCGTCCCATCCGCGGTCGTGTAGATCCACTTGGAACCGCCGTTGGATGTCAGCGTCGAGTCCGAGCCATCCACCGGCTGCCAGGAATCCCCGGATGTCACACCGTTCGCCCAGGTGAACGTCTCCTTCGAACCGTCGACCATCACCACCGTCACCGTCCCGCCAGCAGCAATCAGCGTCTGGGCCGAGGTGTCACCTGCCCACGACGCCGACCAGCCCGTCGGCAAGCCAGGCTCCGTTGTCTCGATCGGTGCCAGCGAGTTGTACGTCAACGACACACCCCCTCCGTTCACCGTCGGAGTCGCCCATGATGTCGTCCCGTTCCCCGAGGCAAGATTCACCGTGAGCGGCCCGACCGTCTCAACCGGAGACACCCCACCCGAACCAAATCGACGATCCACCCGGAAGTTCGCGACATTTGAGTTCAGGGTGGGCGGATTATTGAGGCCGAAGTCCTTGGACACAACTCGCCAGAAGTACGTCCGACCATCCTTCAATACCGAAGGTGATGGAGTCCAACTGGTGCTCGATTGCCAGTCAGACATCTGGATTACCTCACTTGCGGCGGCCGGGTCCGTAGCAAGAAAGAATCGATACTGTCGACCATTCGCGCCCGTACCGCCCGCAACTTGCAGTGTTGGCACGCTGTTCGGTGTACGACTGAAGAACCTTGAGCCGTTAATTGGTGTTGACGGCTGGGCCGGAGTCGCACCACTAATGACAACGTTTGCGCCGCCCCAATAGTCAACCGCGCCATGCGTGAACACCGCAGCAGCATTCGGATTCACCCACTCCTGCATGATCCAGTAGCCGGCACCAGTTGGTGCCGGGGTGAACCCGACTGCCGGCTTACCATTCAGCTCAGTAGGGGTGTTCGCTCCTCCGTATCCGGCAGTGGGCGGGAAGCTGTATATGCCTCCAGCGCGGGAGAGGATCCAGTAGGCGGAACCATCTGGCTTCGCTTGGAAAGAAACCGCCGGCAGATCTGCTGCGGGTATCTGGCCATTTGCCCCGCCGAGGTATGGGGTAGAAGCGGGGAATCCGTACACCGCACCTGAGTTGGCAAGAATCCAATATCCTTGTCCATCGGGCCTTGGCGAGATTGCCGCGGCCTCCCAGTTTGCCCCTGGTGGAAACAGACCATTGGCTCCACCGAAGTAGCCGGCGTCGCCGAACGTATACACAGCTCCCGAGTCTGCGAGGATCCAGTAGCCGTTGCCGGTTGGAGTTGGGGCCATTCCGACCGCACGCCACCCTGAACCGGGTGGAAACATGCCATTTGCACCACCGAGGTATGGCGCGCCACCAAAGCTGTAAATGGCCCCAGAGTCGGCGAGGATCCAATAGTCATCGTTCGAGCGGGGTCGGGCAACGATCCCCACCGCCGTCCAGCCAGCGCCGGGCGGGAGGTCCGCTCTACCGGAGTAGATCGCGTCCCCAAAGGCGGCTACTCCGCCCGCATAGTCGATCTGCCAATACCCTTGACCGGAGTTCGTCCTCGCGATCATCGCCGATGCAACGGCACCGGTCGTTGCGAGGAAGGTGCCGCAGCAAGTGCCAGATGGCGTCGAGTTCCCGTGCATGGACTCGACCTTCCAGAGGTATGGCGACCCGACAGCCAAGACTCCAGTCGGGATCACGGCGGTGACGGGCTGGCCCGGCTGTGCGGTAACACCGACGGTGGTGGTGAACACCTGATTCGAGAAGCCAGGCCCCTTGTAGACCGTGAACTTGTATGCATCTGCGCCCTGAACGGCCCCCGCCGTCAGGAGCACCGGTCCGTACGGATCGACCATGCCGTCCCCGGGTGGGCTCTGGCGGATCGGTGCACTCGTCTGATTCGACGCAACCATGCCGAAGGTACGCGTGTCGCTCAGCAGCTTCGTCGTGCTGTTCCAGGCCCGAACTTCCCATTGGTAGTTCTTCCCGGCCGTGAGCGTCGCTGGGGGCAGGGTCCATGACGAACTCGATGTCGTCTTCGACTGAACGAGGGTCCGTCCACCGCCGCCCAACTCGAACAACTGGAATCGATACTCGTCGGCGCCGATCACCGGGTTGGCTACCAACGTCACTTCGCCCGGCGCGTAGACGACTGCGCCGTCCGCAGGCGATGTGGGCTGCGGGGCCGGCGGCTGATCTATCACGTACCACGTTCCAGGCAGACCCGAATCGTTTGTCGCGGCGAACTGGACACGACCGTCGGCGCGAATGGCGAAGACGTAGCTCGTCGACCCGGACCGAGCCGCCGCCGGTGATCCCTGCACGCCGAGAGCGACCGTGCTGGTGGCGGTTGTCGGGAGGAACTGCTGTACCAGGAGTTCCTTCGCAGCGTTGGTTCCTACGACGGAGAGTCGGTTCGCCGTACCCGCGAGGAATGCGGCCGGTGAGTTCTTCCAGGCACCCCCGTAGTTCGTAAAGGTGCCTGACCACGCAGAGTCCGTCACCTTCAGCTCACCGTTCGAGGCGATCAGCCAGTTCTCGGTGCGGCCATTGTCTGCACGTCGAGCCGCCCCCACGGAGCCGGCAAGTCCCTCGCCAGCGCCGTAGCGAAGCGTCCACGCCGCCCAGGAGGTGCTGTCGAGTTGGCTCGTCGTCCACAGGTTGCCGTCGGAACCAAGGACCACAACATCTCGGAGTGCGTCGTTCGTGAACTCGCCAGCCGTCGGCGAGGCCGCGAACGACAGCCCCGACCCCAAGACCGGCATCGGCACCCAGGTGCCGAACGAGGACGACGGAGCTGCCGGGTCAACCAGGGTCTGACGCAGCGCGTACATGACGCCGTCCGCGCCACGAGCAACCACACTGAGGGTGTTGTCGGAGTTCAGGACCGCACTGGGCGACCCCACCAACGCTGGGCCTGCCGTGAAGGTCTGCGCGGCAATCCAGTCGACGAATCGATAGTTGTTCGCCGCGGTCATCGCTGCCGACTGGACCCTCCACTCCAGCCGGCCCGACTTGTTGACCTTGAACACGGCGAGGCGGCCGTCGGACATCGCTACGGCGGCCGGGCGGAGTTCCTTCCACGTCGAGAGACCGCTGTTTGACGACCCCGGCTCGGTCTGGGGCGGCGTACACGCCGCCCCGACCAAGCCCACCATCCCCACCACAGCAACGACGCGCCGCAACCAAGACATCCGCCTCACCCTCTCCCCGTCACCCAGACGCACAGCGGAACAAGATTTACCATCCGCTTCACGACCGCACTATGGGGATAGATCACGACACCGGCGCCGTGATCCGATGGAGGGCGGATCGACCCCGATCAGGTTGCGGGCTCGAACGTGGCGGCTTTGACGCCGCGTCGCGCGAGTTCGCGAAGCAACGGCACCGGGTCCGACACCTCGGCCAGGCTCGTCACCCCGGCCGCCAGCTCCCCCGTGTTCAACGCCGTCACCGCTGCAACCGCGGCCGCCGCCACCGCAGGGCGATCCACCGCGGCGTACACCACCATGGCCTCCTCGCCATCGCGTTCACCCACCACCTCGACCCGCACGGCACCCACCGGCTCCGGATGCGACCGCCGCAACAGCCGGGCGACGGCCCCACGGCCCGCCAGGGAACGGTCGGGCTGGCCCACGAAAGCGGTGATCGTCGGCACGTCGGGCAGACCACGGTGCACCAGCAACGGCTCTGCGAGGGCACCTGGGCCAACGTCGAGCGCCTGGACCGGGTCGGGGAACCACACGAGTTCGGTCCCCGGCGACGGGGTGTCCCATGCACCGTCACGCCACACCGGTGCGACGCCACCGACCGCCTCGGCACGACGCGCCACACACCGCGCCCCGCCGGCGCCCACCATCGCGATCCGGACCGACGTGACGGAACTCAGGGCGTTCGCGGCATGACGAGCCAGCAGGCACGACAACCCCGGCGAGAACGCTGCGCCCACCACCAACGTCGACTCGCTGGCACACGCCACATCCTCGAGGTCGAGGAGTTGCCGCACGACGTCGGGGTCATCGGCGCAGGAGACCACGTTGCGGCCTGCTTCGAGGTGTCGGCGAGCG
Organism: Actinomycetes bacterium; assembly: GCA_029782335.1. GTDB lineage: Bacteria > Actinomycetota > Acidimicrobiia > Acidimicrobiales > Microtrichaceae > JADLFH01. The sequence continues at coordinate 31,822 of JAKOVA010000159.1, forward strand.
AGCGGCACGTGTGCTGCCGCCTCGCGGGCGATCACCACGGTCGCATCCGGCCGGTCGTCCTCATCGGCCCAACGTCGCACCCGGTCACCCAGCGAGTCGACGGCCACGGCGATGCGCTCGGTGTGCTGCGAGCGGAGCAGAACGGGCGGGATGTCGGGCGTCGCGGCCAGTTCTCGCGCAACCCTCATCCCGACCGCACCGAGACCGTCGACCACGAACGGTCGCTCGTTTGCGATCACGGTGAAGGTCACGTCAGCGCAGCTCGTCGCCCGACAGCTCGCGCCACCCGCCATTCTGGGGCGGCTGTCCGCCGGTGCCCCGCAGCCGGAGCACGGCACCCACCAGGCCGGCGAGCGCCATGGCCGCAGCCGCACGTCGCAGAGCTCGCATCGGTCCTCCGTACCGTCCCGTGGGTGGAGTTGGTGGGGCTAGTTGGAGTCGAACCAACGACCTCACCCTTATCAGGGGTGCGCTCTAACCAACTGAGCTATAGCCCCGCAACAGCGGCACGTGAATCTACAAGAGCGTCGGCGGCGACGGCGAACCCGAAGGTGGCTGAGGGCTCTCCTCTTCGATCACCGTGACCCAGACGCCCCCGATGATGTCGCTGATCAGGTTGAACACGACGGCCGCAACCGTGGATGCGGCGGTGAACGCGAGCGTGAGGATCAACCCGATGAGCCCCATCTGACGGAAGAGGAAGTCTCCGTTGAAATGGAAGTTCGACTGCCCGAGCATCGTGTTTGCGGTCGACTCGAGTTTGCTGATCGTGCCGGTGCTCGTGGCGACGGTCCACACGATGACACCGGCGATCATCATGATCAGCCAGAGGCACACGAACAGCAGCAACGACAGCTTCAGCACCGACCACGGGTCGATGTTGCGGATGAGTCGGCGGACCTTTCGTGCGGGGAAGCGCTCACGTCGACGCTCCCCTCCACCCCGTCGTGCCGGCCGCGGCGCCGCAGCGCTGCGGGTCGGCCGCTCGGGGGATCGGGCTGGCTCCGCCGTGCGCGCCACCGTGGTCTCAGACGGATTCGGCGCCACGGGGAAAGTCTAGGACGACGCAGCCGTGGTGGTGTGGCCCTCCTCCCCCACCACCAACTCGGCCACCGCGCTCGACGACTCGCCACCCCGTCGAACCACCACGGTGACGCGCTCGTCGCGCCAGGTGCAGGACTCGAGTGCGGCCCGGTTCGCCGTTGCGACCGCCGCCGCAGCGCGCGCCCCGCCGGTGGCGGCAGCCAGGGCAGCGAGATCGGCGGTCGCGTCGAGTTGTGCCCGTTGGACGGCAGCACCCCCGAGCGCCGTGAGGATCATGGTGAGCACGGACGCGACGCCCACCACCAGGATCATGGCCATTGCGGCCGACCCGCGTTCCGTTGACATCTTCGTTCCGATCGTTTGGTCGATCTCCGAAGGGGAAGCGGAGGGAAGCTGCGCGTGGGGTCTGGTGGCTACTCGACGTCCGAGTCGGCGGCGTCGCTGGCGGCACCGACCTCACCATCGGTGTCGTCGTCTTCGTCGCTGTCGTCTTCGGAGACCCGCGCCACGGCGACAACCCGGGTGTCGTCGTCGAGGTTCATCACCCGAACACCGGTGGCGTCGCGACCCTGGACGGAAATTCCCGCGACGGGCAGCCGGATAGTGACGCCCGAATCGTTCACCACGAAAATCTCGTCGTCCTCCGAGACCATCTCGGCGGCGACCACCTGACCCTTGTCCGCATGGAGGCGCATCGCCCGCACGCCCTGCCCACCGCGGCCCTGGGTCGAGAAGTTCGCCGGGTCGGTTCGCTTGCCGTACCCCCCGTCGGTGATGGTCAACAGCATGCGACCCTCCACGACGACATCGGCCGACACGACACGGTCGCCGCTGCGCAGCTTCATCCCACGAACACCCGACGCCGAGCGACCCATCGGGCGGACATCCGCACCCTTGAAGCGGATCCCCTGGCCCATCTGGGACACCACGAGGATCTCGTTGCCGTCGTTGGTGGGCAGCACGCGCACCAACTCGTCGCCCTCGCGCAGGCCCAGCGCGATCAACCCTGCCTGACGCGACGAGTCGTACTCGTTGAAGCGGGTCTTTTTCACGACACCGTCACGGGTCACGAAGAACAGGTAGCGGTTGGTTTCGTAATCGCGGGTGTCGATGATCGCCTGGACGTGCTCGTCGGGCTGCAGTTGCACCACGTTGACCAACGCCGTGCCCCGCGCCGTGCGCTCCATCATCGGAATCTGGTGCGCCTTGAGGCGGTACACACGGCCCAAGTTGGAGAACAACAACAAGTACGCGTGCGCAGACGTGTGGATGATGTCGGTGACGTAGTCCTCGTCTTTCAGCTTCGTTCCCGCAACGCCACGGCCACCGCGGCCCTGCGTGCGGAACGCGTCGGCCGAAACCGTCTTGATGTACCCGTTGGCAGTCATCATCACGACGAGCTCTTCGTCGTCGATGAGGTCCTCAACGTCGAGGTCGCCCGGGTCGAACTCGATCGAGCACCGCCGAGGCGTCGCGAACTCGTCGCGGATCGCCGCCATCTCCGTCTTGATGACCCCACGCAGCACACCCTCGTCCGCGAGGATCGCCTCGAGCTCCGCGATCGTCTCGCGAAGCTTCGCGAGCTCTTCTTCGAGGTTCGCCCGACCGAGACGGCTGAGCTGGTGGAGCCGCATGTCGGCGATGTGGGTTGCCTGCTCCTCGGAGAACCCGAACCGATCGCTCTGCAACTCGGCGATCACCGATTGGCGATCCGCCGCCGCCCGCACCATCGCGATGATCGCGTCGATCATGTCGATCGCCCGCAGGAGGCCTTCGAGCAGATGGGCGCGACGCCGGGCCTTGTCGAGGCGGAACTCGGAACGCCGGCGAATCACCTCGATCTGATGGGTGATGTAGTGGACCAGGGCATCTCGCAACGACAACGTCCGCGGGACTCCGTCGACGAGGGCGACCATGTTCACGCCGAAGCTCGACTGCAACGGCGTGTGCTTGTAGAGGTTGTTCAAGATGACGAGCGCCGGCGCGTCCTTCTTGAGGTCGAACACGAGACGGTTCTCGCCACGGGCCGACTCGTTGCGGATCGCCCGGATGCCCTCGATCACCTTCGCGTTGACCAGCTCTGCCGCCTTCGTCTCGATCGTGCCGAACGACGTCTGATACGGCAGTTCGGTCACCACGATCTGCTGGCCCTTGGGGCCGTCGACGATCTCGGCCTTCGCGCGCATGCGAATCGATCCGCGGCCGGTCTTGAACGCCGACAGGATCCCGGCACGCCCGAGGATCTGTCCTCCGGTGGGGAAGTCCGGGCCCTTGACGAACTCCATCAGGTCTTCGACCGTCGCATCCGGGTGGTCGATGAGATGGATCGTCGCGTCGATGACCTCACCGAGGTTGTGCGGCGGGATGTTCGTCGCCATGCCGACCGCGATGCCCTGGCCGCCGTTCACCAACAGATTCGGGAACCGCGACGGCAGCACGACCGGCTCCTCGGTGGAGCCGTCGAAGTTGCCGATCATGTCGACGGTGTCCTCGTCGATGTCCGCGAGCATGTGCATCGCGAGCGGGGCGAGGCGGCACTCGGTGTAGCGGTACGCGGCCGGCTCGTCGTCGGGCGAACCGAAGTTGCCGTGCTTGTCGATCAGGACGTGTCGCAGCGAGAAGTCCTGGCCCATGCGCACCAGCGCGAAATAGACGGCCTGGTCGCCGTGGGGGTGGTACTTGCCGATGACCTCGCCGATGACCGTGGCGCACTTGCGGTGCGAGCGGTCGGGACGGAGGCCGGTGTCGTGCATCGCCCAGAGGATCCGGCGGTGCACGGGCTTGAGTCCGTCGCGGACGTCGGGCAGCGCCCGGCTGACGATGACCGACATGGCGTAGTCGAGGAACGACTGCTCCATCTCGGTCTGGATTTCGATCGGTTCGATCGAACCGAAGGTGACCGACGTGTCGGATGCGGCGGCGTCGGCCCCCGCCGCGTCGTTTGAATCCGGTCCGTCCGCCGGCGGTGTGGAGTCGTCAGATGTCAAGGAACCGCACGTCCTTCGCGTTCGTCTGGATGAAGTGCTTGCGTGACTCGACGTCTTCGCCCATCAGGATGGAACACACCTGATCGGCGATCGCCGCCTGTTCGACCGACACCTGCAGCAACGTCCGCCGTGCCGGATCCATCGTGGTGGACCACAACTCGGTTGCGTCCATCTCGCCGAGGCCCTTCAGCCGGGCGAACTCCTCACGGTGGTTTGGCCGTGCCTCGAGGAACCGGGCTTTCGCCGCGTCGTCTTTCAGGTAGACGGTGTCCTTGCCGACCTTCGTGGAATACAGGGGCGGCTGGGCGATGTAGACGTGGCCGCCTTCGACAAGGGGCCGCATCTGGCGGAAGAAGAACGTCAAGAGCAGCGTGCGGATGTGGCTGCCGTCGACGTCGGCGTCGCAGAGGATCACGACCTTGCCGTAGCGGATCTTGTCGATGTCGAACTCGTCGGCCACACCGCCGCCCACCGCCTGGATGAGCGAGGTGACCTCGGCGTTCTTCAGCATGCGGTCGATGCGTGCACGCTCGACGTTGAGGATCTTGCCCCGGATGGGAAGGATCGCCATGCGGTGCGGGTCGCGGGCCTCTTTGGCCGAGCCACCGGCGGAGTTTCCCTCGACGATGTAGAGCTCGGACTCGCGAGGGTCGTTGGAGGAACAGTCGGCGAGCTTGCCGGGAAGGCCGGCGCCGTCGAGGGCGGACTTTCGCCGTGTCGCGTCGCGGGCGTTGCGCGCCGCCTCGCGGGCACGCGCCGCCTGCGTCGCTTTCGTGACGATGCTCTTGGCCTCGGCGGGATGCTCTTCGAGCCAATCCGCGAGCTTCTCGTTGGTGGCCCGCTCGACGAGGGACCGCATCGGGACGTTGCCCAGCTTCGACTTCGTCTGCCCCTCGAACTGCGGCTCGGAGAGCTTCACCGAGATGATGGCGGTCAGCCCCTCTCGGATGTCTTCGCCGAGCAGAGCCGGGTCTTTCTCCTTCACGAGCGAGCGGGCCTTCGCGTACCGATTCAGGGTGTTCGTGAGGGACTTCTTGAAGCCCTCCTCGTGCATCCCGCCCTCGATCGTCGCGATGCCGTTCGCGAAGCTGTGCAGACCGTCGGTGTTGAAGCCAGTGCTCCACTGGAAGGCGATCTCGACGTCCATCGAGTCGCCGTCGGTTTCCTCCGACTGGCGCAGGTAGCCAACCTCGCTGAACAACGCCTCCTTCGAGGCATTGACGTGCCGGACGAAGTCGCGGATGCCGCCCTCGTAGCAGAAGGTCTGCTCTCCGGCCGTTTCGGTGTCACGCCGATCCGCGAACACGATCTCGAGGCCGGCGTTGAGGAACGCCATCATCTGGAGGCGTTCGATGAGACGCGGAGCCCGGAAATCGACCTCGTCGAAGATGGTGGGATCGGGCCAGAACCGGACGGTGGTGCCGGTGCGGTTGTCGGGAGCGTCGCCGACGATGTGGAGGTTCTCTTTGATGTCGCCACCACCGGCGAAGGACATGTAGTGCCGCTTGCCGTCGCGGTCGATCTCGACTTCGACCCGACTCGACAGGGCGTTCACCACCGAGACGCCCACACCGTGGAGCCCACCGGAGACCTTGTAGCCGCCGCCGCCGAACTTCCCACCCGCGTGAAGGACGGTGAGCACCACCTCGGCGGTGGTCAGCCCGCCGTAGCCGGGGTACAGATCGACCGGGATGCCACGCCCGTTGTCGACCACTTCACACCCGCCGTCGGCCAGGAGCGTGATCTCGATGCGGTTGCAGTATCCCGCCATCGCCTCGTCGACGGCGTTGTCGACCACCTCGTAGACCATGTGGTGCAGGCCGGCTGGTCCGGTCGAACCGATGTACATGCCGGGCCGTTTGCGGACGGCCTCGAGGCCTTCGAGCACCTGGATCTGATCAGCGCCGTAGGCACCGGGTTCGTCGCTCACACCGAGCCTTTCCCGCGAGGTGCACGGGTGTTTGCCCGAGCACCGTGAAGTTCCCTCTCCCGATGGTCACCGACTCGGCTCCACCGAGCAGCAACCCGGCGATCCGATGGGGGAAACCATGTGGACAAGCTGTGGATCACCATGTGGACAACATGAGGATCCGATGGCATTCGAAGGGAAGGAGACAGGTGGAAAGCTTACCACTCGACCCCGACACTCAGGGACCGCCGGAAGGGTGTGACAGCCACCTGACTAGGGCGTTTGGCGACGGGCGCTCACCCCGCTGATCACCAGGCCCGGCACTTCCTCCTGCAACCGGCGACACCAGTCCTGACCGTGCCATTGAACCGACTCGATGACCGCCGAATCGACAACCGTCACGATCAGCACGCCGTCGCGTACCGCCGCCGGGACACACGCCGCGGCGAGACGACCCGCGACCCGTGGCCAGGCCTCGATCACCGCCTCGATCTCGTCCGCGCGGCCCAGTCGAAGCTCTCGCGCCACCATGGAGAGCGAGTCGCCGACTGGCCGGGGTTCCATCGGGACGACGCTACCGGCGAGTGACGACACCGTCGGCAACGTCGAGCACCTGGTCCGGACGAGCGTCCGCCGGCAGCGCGGTGGCCGACGTCAACAGCACCTGCCCTGCCGGCAGTGCTCGCAGCAAGGCGCTCGATCGGCTCGGATCGAGTTCGCTGAACACGTCGTCGAGGAGCAGTACCGGCACCATTCCGAGCTCGTCGATCACGAGCCGATGGGCCGCGAGCCGCAACGCGAACGCCAAGCTGCGCTGCTCACCCTGTGACGCCTGATGACGGGCCTCGAGTGGTCCCACTCGGATCTCCACGTCGTCGCGGTGCGGTCCGACCAGCGACACTTTGCGTCGGAGATCGTCATCACGGCCAGCCCGGAGCGCTTCGGCGAGACCTCCCTCGTGCCACGACGGGCGGTACCGCAGCGACACCCCTGCACCGATGCCCGCCAGCTCATCCGACGCTTCGGCCACATACGGCATCAGGCGCTCGAGCAACGCCCGACGGAGCGCAACGAGTTGCTCCCCGCTGCGGGCGAGGCGCTCATCCCACACGTCCAGCGTCAACGCGGCCTCGCTGTTCAGCCGTGACCCCACCTGTTTCAACAGGGCGTTGCGCTGTCGAATGATCCGCTCCACGTCGGAAACCAGTGCTGTGTTCGCGGGCTTGGTCGCGACGAGCACCTCGTCGAGATAGTCGCGACGCACGGCGGGCCCCCCCTTGACCAACACCAGGTCTTCGGGAGTGAAGACACTGACCTGGAACGTGGCCAACAGATCCGCCCGACGTGCAAGACGTTGCCGGTTCACCAACACCCGCGGCCGCCCGTGGCCGGCGACTTCCGCCTCGATCAACACCTCGCGCTCACCGCTGCGGACCGCGCCACGTACGACAGCCGCGGCGCCGCGACCCGCTGCGTCGCCGATGACCGGATCGAACTCGGGGTGTGCGGCGACAAGTGCCGCGGGCGGTGCCCCCCGAAACGACGAGAGCCGCGACAAGAACGCGACCGCCTCCAGCAGGTTCGTCTTGCCGTGGCCGTTCGGTCCCAGAATCGCCGTGAACCCCGGGGGGAACGACACGTCCGCCCGACCGTAGGACCGAAAGTTGTGGAGCTCGAGACGCTCGATGCGCATCTCGGGCCGCGTGGTCACGACACGCGTACGGGCATCAGGAGGTAGAGGAAGTCCGACGACTCGGTCGATCGCAGCAGCGCGGGTTTCAGCGCGTCGACCGTCTCGAGGGAGACCTCGTCGCCGGGTGTCACCTCCAGCCCGTTGAGCAGAAACTCGGGGTTGAACGCGACGGTGAGCTCCGTCCCCTCGTACTTGGCGTCGACCGACTCGCTCGCCTGACCGACGTCTTGGGTCAACGCCAACAACTCGAGGGACTCGTCGCCCAACGTCAAGCGCACCGGCGTTGCCTCACGTGCGAGCAGGCGGACACGGCGAACCGCATCGATGAGCGCAGTGCGACTCGCCAGGAGGCGATTCGGCTGCGACGACGGGATCAAGCCCCGGTAGTTGGGGAACTCGCCTTCGATCAGCCGGGTCGTCAGAGTGATCGAGCCGATCGAGAACCGGGCGTCGCGCTCGCCGAGCACGAGGGTGACCTCCTCGGCAGACGGCAACACCCGGGTCAGCTCGTTGAGCGCCTTCGACGGGATCAACACGTGCTGGTTCTCGCCGAGCACCGACGTGCCGGGCAGATCGCGCACCGCCAACCGGTACGAGTCGGTCGCGACGAGTCGGAGCCCACCCGCCTCGGCCGTCATCAACACGCCGGTCAGGACGATGGGGCGGGAATCGTCGCTCGACGCGGCGGGGACCACCTGCCGCAGGGCATCCGCGAGCAGCGCGGATTCGATGGTGACCGGCTCTCCCCCGGGTTCGGGCAACTGTGGGAACTCGTCCGCCGGGTAGAGGTTGACCGCGAACTGCGAGCGACCGGAGGTGATCTGTGCCTGGTCGGCATCAGCGGAGATCGATACGGCACCGGGCTCGAGGGACCGGACGATGTCGGTGACGAGCTTTGCCGGCAGCACGGCCTTACCGTCTTGCTCGCCGTTGACCTCGAGGGTGGAGGAGATCGTCAGGTCGAGGTCGGTGCCGGTCAGAACCAGGTGGTTGCCCTCGAGGACCGCGTGAAGTCCACTGAGTGCCGGCGCGCTGCTCCGAGCGCTCACCGCTCGACCCACCGCGCCGAGCGCCTCCACGAACACGTCTCGCTCACATCGGAACTTCACGCTGGTCGCTCCCTCTTCTTCGTCCCTGATGTGATGACAACAGGAGGTAGTGGTAGTAGGGCCTGTGGATTGTGGAGAAACCTAGCTCGCCCTTGTGACGACAGGGCCTTCGCATCCACGGGATGTCCACATCGTCCACTGGCACGCGGGCGTGCCGGCCGTGTCGGTGTGGACAACGGGTCGTTCTCCACCGGTTGTCCACCGGCAATCCGACGGGTCATCCACTGGGGGTCGTGCAGCGCGCTCATGGTGACTTGATCGTCTGGATGAGGGCCTGGACATCGTCGTAGATCGCCCGACGCTCCTTCATGAGCGCACTGATCTTGTCGAACGCGTGGATGACGGTGGTGTGATCCCGGCCGCCGAACTCCCGGGCGATCTGGGGGTAGCTGAGATCGGTGAGCTCCCGAAAGAGGTACATGCCGATCTGGCGAGCCAACACCAGAGGGCGGTGGCGGTTCTTGGCTTTGAGCTCTTCGACGGTGAAGCCGTACTTCTCGGCGACCGAGTTGAGGATGACCTCGGAGGTGATCGCCCGTGGTTGGCGGTCGCCGATGATGTCGCGGAGTGTCCGTTCTGCGTCCTCGACGGTCATCTCGGTGCTTCCCGTCAACGACGCCCACGCCGTGATGCGGTTGAGGGCGCCCTCGAGCTCACGGATGTTGTTGGTGATGTTGGTGACGATGAACTCGAGAACGGCGGTGGGGAGGGGAATGTTCGACTGGGCGGTCTTCTTCCGCACGATGGCCATGCGGGTTTCGATGTCGGGCGGCTGGATGTCGGTGACGAGGCCCATCTTGAACCGGCTGCGCAGGCGATCCTCGAGGGTGGCAACGGCGTCGGGTGATCGATCCGAGCTCAACACGATCTGGCAGTTGGCCTCGTAGAGGGTGTTGAACGTGTGGAAGAACTCCTCTTGGAGTTGTTCTTTCCCTTCCATGAACTGCACGTCGTCGACGAGGAGGACCTCGACCTCGCGATAGCGGCGCTTGAAATCGGGCTGGGCGTTGTTGCGGATCGCGTCGATGAACTCGTTCATCAGGGTCTCGGTCGAGATGTACCGGACGCGGTAGGTCGGGTAGTTCTCGGCGACGTAGTGGGCGATCGCCTGGAGGAGGTGGGTTTTGCCGAGGCCGGCGGCTCCGTAGACGAACAGCGGGTTGTACGCACGGCCTGGGGTCTCGGCGACCCCGAGCGCCGCCGCGTGGGCGAAGCGGTTCGACGGGCCGGTCACAAAGGACTCGAAGGTGTACTTCGGGCTGATGTTGCTGGGGCGTTCCGGCGCAACGATGGATGTTGGCACCGGCTGGGGCATGTCGTCGGTCCCGGTTGCCGCGCGCGTGAGTTCGCTCAGTGACTCGTCGAGATCGTCGAGGTCTTCGGCCACGTCGGCGATGCGCAACTCGACCGACAGGGGGTGTCCGACCAGGTCGGAGACGACCGCCGTGATGAGATCGCGATGACGGTTCTCGATCCGATCCCGGATGAACAGGTTGGCAACCTCGAGGGTCAGGACGTTCTCATCGAGATAGAGCGCCTGGATGTCGCGGAACGTGTTCGTCCACACCGCTTCGGAGAGCTGATCAACGAGTAGTCCACAGGCCTTCTGCCAGAGGATCGTTGCGCTGTTGACCTCCGTCATGGGTTTCCGTCCTCGGCATCCACAGCCCCGTCCACAGGTGTGGACAATCAACCTGCACGGAACGTGGTCGCGCGAACGCGGCGCTCAGGTCCGTACACCCCTGCATCTTGTAGGGGCGTCGCACCCTAGCAACGGCCCCGGAGAGTTTTCCACAGGCGAGATTTGTCCCTCGGTAACCACGGAGAGTGGTTGAAGCACCGCGATTCTTGATGGTCCCGGGTTGCCGTCGGCTCGACGCGCGCTCTAGCGTGGCGCCGACGCGCCATGTCCGCGGACGCAGTTCCGCGCGCGTCGGTCGAGGAGGCCGAGATGAAGAGGACGTTCCAACCCAACAATCGGCGTCGGGCGCGACGCCACGGATTCCGCCAGCGGATGTCCGATCGCGCCGGCCGTCGCATTCTGCGGTCCCGCCGGGCGAAGGGCCGGCAGCGCCTGAGCGCGTGATCGTTTCGCTCGGCTCCGCTCGGGACGTGCAACACCTCCGAGCAACCGGGCATCGAGTCCAGGCCGGCCCACTCGCCATGGTCATCGCTCACGAGTCAGATGCCACGCAGACGCGCGTCGCGTACGCGATCGGTCGGCGAGTAGGCATCGCAGTGCGCCGCAATCGGCTCCGGCGGCGCCTCCGAGCGCTGCTCCGCGCTCGTGATGACGCAGGTGCACTGCCAGCCGCCGCATATATGGTGATCTGTCGACCACCCTCAGCTGATCTCACGTCGTCTCAGCTCGGTGACCTGATCGATCGGATGCTCCGGTCCGATCCGGTTGATCGACCGATGTCCATCGCCTCGTGAACGCAGCAACACGACTTCTTCGGGCGCCGATTCGGCTGTACCAACAGGCTGCGAGCGGTCGGCCGTCCCCGTGCCGCTACACACCGACGTGTTCGTCGTATGCGCTCGAGGCACTCGAGGTTCACGGAGCGATCCGTGGCTCGTGGTTGACGATTCGTCGCCTCGCCCGGTGTCACCCATTCGGTGGCCACGGCTTTGACCCTGTTCCCCTCCCCAAGGCCTGATCAATGTTCGATGGGTTCTTCGAGGCGGTCGCCTCACTCATGTCGTGGTTCTACGGACTGATCCCCAGCTACGGGCTGGCGATCATCCTGCTCACGATCACCGTGATGGTCATCATCACGCCGTTGACGCTGAAAAGCACGAAGTCAATGCTGCAAATGCAGCGCCTCCAGCCCGAACTGAAGCGGCTCCAAGAGCGATATAAGGGTGACCGGGAGAAGCTCAACGCCGAGATGATGGCGTTCTACCGCGAGCACCAGATCAATCCCGTCGGGGGCTGCGTTCCGATGCTCGCTCAGGCACCGGTCTTCCTGGTGCTGTATCGAGTGCTCCGGGGGATCACGGAGCGACAGGGTGGCCCCGGGAGCGGTGCCGGCTCGGGTGTGGGCCAGTTCATTGAGCGCGCGTCGGTGCAGTTCAGCCCGTGGAAGCTCACCGAGCAGCCGTTCCTCCCGCAACATCTCGGGAAGGACAGCGCCATGTATCGGGCGCTGACGCATACCTCAACGATGAGGTTCTGGGGAATGGACCTGTCGATCAGCCCATCGCAGGCGCTGAAGCTCGGGTTCGTCGCAGCGATTCCCTTCGTCTTGCTGATGGTCGGGATGCTCGTCAGCCAGATCATCCAGAACCGACAGATCCAGGGCCGGAATCCCAACCAGCAGACAAACCCGCAGCAGCAGATGATGATGAAGGTGCTGCCCTTCACCCTGCCAATCTTCTCCTTCGGATTCCCTGCGGGTCTCGGCCTCTACTACTTCGTGCAGGGCCTCATGCGGATCGGGACCCAGGCGTACATCACACGAAAGTTCTACGGCGAGAATCGTCAGGCGCCGCTCGAAGCGTCCGATCGGGAGCGGGCCCCAGAGGTCAAGGCGAAGGCCGACCGGAAGGACGGGGCTGCCCGACCCGGCGCAACCCCCGCGAAGAAGCCCGGGACGAGCGCGAAGAGCCAGGCCGTCCAGCGGCGGAGTGGCGGTGGGTCCGGGGCCCAGCGACGACGTTCGGGCGACCCCTTGCCGAAGAGAAAGCCCGGCGATCAGCGCTGAGGCCAGGACGTCCGACGCTGATGTCGGACTTGTTGAAGGAGATGACGATGGAGTGGGTGGAACGAGTCGACCGTACGGTGGACGCGGCGAAGGACTTTCTGCTGGACCAACTCGGTGTGGATGAGGCCGATGCCGAATTCGAGATCCTCGAGGAGCCGAAGCCAGGGTTGTTTGGCCGAGTTCGCGGACAGGCCCGAGTTCGTGCGCGCGTCGCGCCACGTTCCCCGAGGGTGAAGGAAGACCGGCGGCGCCGCTCCGGCAAGAAGTCGGACAAGAGCGGTGGTGATGATCAGCGGAAGAAGCAGCGTCCTCCTGCCTCGGAGAAGCCAGCGTCGTCGCCGGCCAAGCAGAACGGCAAGCAGCAGGGGAACGGTGGTGGCGGCCAGAGCCCGAACGCCGGCAAGGCGAAGTCCACCGAGGCATCTGCTGCGGCGCCCAAAGAGCAGACAGCTCCTGCTCCGGCCGTCGTGGTGGATCCCGAACCGTTCATCGCTCCACTCACCGCCTTTCTCGATCAGCTCGTCGTGGCGTTCGGGCTGACCGGCACGACCACGGTCGAAGTCGTCGATGGCGAGCTGGAAGCCCGGATCGACGGGGACGGCCTCGGACGATTGATCGGGCCTGCCGGTGGAGTGATCACCGCGGTGCAGGAACTCGCCCGGACGTTCCTCCAGAAGGTGGCGAAGGGTGGGAGCGCCCCGCGGTTGCGAGTGGATGTCGGCGGATATCGCGCGGATCGTCGCGCCGCGCTCGCAGCGTTCACCGCGGAGACGGCGGCCGCCGTCGTGGCCAGCGGTCGAGCGCACCGTCTCGAGCCGATGGGCTCCGTGGACCGCAAGGTCGTGCACGATGCAGCAGCCACCGTTGAGGGCGTGGTGACGCGGTCCGCGGGTGACGACCCCGACCGCTACGTGGTGATCACACCCGCCTGACCATCACCGTGGGCGTGCGGCATGGCCGCCATGATGTGGCCATGCCCGCTCCGTCTCTCCTGCTCATCGACGTGCTCGATGAGAGCCGTCGCCTCGGCTTCCTTGGCGACGGGGATCTCATGTTCCACGTGGAACACGCGCGTGGTTACGGAGCACTCGTACCGGCCGGCACCCGATCGGTCTTGGACCTCGGCTCCGGCGGCGGCCTGCCGGGACTCGTGATCGCGTCGGATCGGCCGGACCTCTCGGTCACCCTGCTCGATGCGAGCGAACGGCGTTGCGCGTTCCTTTTGACGGCGATCGACCGCCTCGGCATCGCTGCGGACGTGCGGTGCGGTCGTGCAGAAGTCCTCGGGCGAGACGCCTCCCTGCGGGGATCGTTCGATGTCGTCGTGGCTCGCTCATTTGGGGCACCCCCGGTGCTCGCCGAGTGCGCCGCCCCCTTCATCCGGGAAGGCGGACACCTGATCGTCAGTGAGCCGCCCGAGGCTCAGGATCGGTGGAGTCACGAGGGCCTCACCCTGGTCGGCCTGGAGGATCTCGGCACCCACCGACACGGGGGACTTGGATACCGGCTCCTCATGCAACGCACCGTCTGTCCCGACCGCTATCCACGCCGAGTTGGGATTCCCGCGAAGCGGCCGCTTTTCGAGGTCACGACCTAACGCAGGTGCCGTGACGGCCACCACCCGGCTGCCGGGAACGTTGCTCCGGGGTCGGGATGTTCCACGTGGAACAGTGCTGACCGATGGTCGGCGTGCGTGGGTCCCGTGTGACGATCGGACCACCGAGGGTCCTTGACGCGGCGCAGGTCGGCAGACAGGATGGCCGCCGGGCTGTCCCGGCCCGCCTCACTCGCTTCAGGCGAGCGTGCCGTATCGCTTCGGGAGTCACACTTGACGGAGAGCGCTGATCCGGCTGGCGATCCAGTTGACGACATCACGGCGGATGCTGTGCCAGCTACCAACCCGCACGATGCCTTCGCCCCCAGCGGTGGAGGGCCTCAGCCCGAGACCACCGGCCTCGCCGCAACATCGCACGCGCCGGCCGAATCGATCGGCACCGCTTCACTCGATCCCGTAACACCCGCCAGTGTGCCGGGCCCGCCGGAGCCTCCGGTCGGCGAGACTGCTCTCGCCGCGTCGTCGGAAGTGGCGGGGCCACAGTCGCCTCCTGCCAGCACGCCCGACGAAGCGGAGGTCGAAGAGGAGGCACCGCCCCGGCTCCGTCCGCTCCCTCGGATCATCGCCATCGCGAATCAGAAGGGCGGTGTGGGCAAGACCACTACCACGGTCAATCTAGGTGCATCCCTGGCGGAACAGGATCGTCGAGTCCTGGTCGTCGACCTCGACCCGCAAGGCAACGCCACGACCGGGTTGGGTATCAACAGCCGGACGCTCGACTCCTCGATCTACGACGTCCTGTTGAACGACGTGGCGCTCGAGGACTGCATCACGCCCACGTCGGTCCTGAACCTGTTCGTCGCTCCGGCGAGCCTGGATCTCGCGGGCGCCGAGATCGAACTCGTGTCGGTGATGTCGCGGGAGAGCCGCCTTCGTCGAGCGCTCGACGAGGTGAAGGACGACTACGACTACATCCTCATCGACTGTCCGCCGTCCCTCGGGCTACTGACGGTGAACGCACTCGCCGCCGCAAGTGAAGTCCTTGTGCCGGTGCAGTGTGAGTACTACGCCCTCGAGGGCCTCGGCCAGTTGCTGAGGAATGTGGATCTGGTGCAGCGGAACCTCAATCCGCGGCTCGAACTGAGCCTGATCGTGTTGGTCATGTACGACGGCCGAACACGTCTCGGTGAGCAGGTCGCGGCCGAGGTGCGGGAGCACTTCGGACTGCGCGTCTGCCGCAACGTGATTCCTCGAAACATCCGGCTGTCGGAGGCACCGTCGTTCGGCCAACCGATCACGACGTATGACAGCAGTTCGTCGGGCGCCGTTGCGTACCGGGAACTCGCACGGGAGGTAGATAATGGCTCGGCGTAGTGGTGGCTTGGGGAAAGGCCTCGGCGCTCTGATTCCCACGGACGCGGGAAGCCCGGCGGCCGCAGGTGGTGATGAGGCCAGCGGCCTGCGGGAAGTGCCGATCTCCCAGATCGTGCCCAACCGTTACCAGCCCCGCGAGCATTTCGACGACGAGGCACTTGTGGCCCTGACGGAGTCCGTGCGCACCTTGGGTGTCCTCCAACCCGTCTTGTGTCGCGAGATTGACGGCCACTACGAACTGATCGCCGGCGAACGCCGTTGGCGAGCCGCTCGCCGGGCCGGTCTGCCGACGATCCCGGTCTTGGTCCGTCCGACGGAGGATCTCGGTGCGCTCGAGCAGGCCCTGGTGGAGAACCTGCACCGTCAGGATCTCAACCCCCTGGAAGAGGCGGCCGCCTACCAGCAGTTGATGGACGACTTCCATCTCACCCAGGAACGTCTCGCCGAACGCGTGGGGAAGAGTCGGTCGTCGATCGCCAACCTGCTGCGGCTCTTCCAGCTCTCACCTGCCGTGCAGAAGCTCGTTCGCGAGCAGCGCATCTCACTCGGGCACGCGAAGGTCCTTCTCGGTACCCCGGATCGCGCGTATCAAGAGGCGATGGCGAAGCGGATCGTGGCCGAAGAGCTGACCGTTCGTCGCGTCGAGGAACTCCTCGCCGAGCGCGCCGAACTCGAAGATCGGCTCAGCGGGGGTGACAAGCCACCGAAACCCAACCGGCTTCGCCCACCCGGCCTGCTCGAGCTCGAAGGGTTGCTCTCCGACCAACTCTCGACCAAGGTGCGCGTTCAGATGGGCGCGAACCGTGGGAAGGTCGTGATCGACTTCGCGAATCTCGAGGACCTCGAGCGGATCTATCGAGTGATCACCGACCCGCCACCATCACCGTGAGCCGGATATCCACAGGTTGTGGCTAAACCTGTGGGGTCCGTGATGTCGACGGGAGGGCGAGGGTTGACGTTCAAGGTCGACATGAGGTCCGTGTTCTGAACGGGATATGGCGCCGTGCGACCTCCGCGGCACCGCGCGGTGCGCACCTACGAAGCGCGGCACCCGTGATCGTGGCTGGATTGCGTGCCCACGCGAGGGTCCGCTAGCAGGGCTGGGTGGACCAGGTGCTGACCGCTCGGGCGATCGAGGCCGCGAACAGCGACGACTGCCGGGCCACCTCGTCGCTCGGGCCGATCCGCACCGCCACCGTGACCGGGCGGGTCTCGCGCAGGATGCTGACCCGCTTGCCCACCACGGTGGTGAGTGGCCAACCGGGATGGTTCGGAAGCTCGCTGGCAACGAGGTGTGCGAGGTGAGACCCACCCACCGAATGGAATCCCTGCGTCTCGAAGTAGGAGGTCTCCGCACCGGCGTCGGATCCGATCGTCACCGCGAGACAGACATCCGGGTTGAACTCGTTGACGGCGGTCGCGGCGAGCGACCACTCCTCGGCAACGATGATTCCCGCAACGGCCCCAATCCGTCGGAGGTCGGTGGCGAGTGCACCGACGAGCAGCTCGGCATCACCGAGGTGCGCGAGGGCAACCCGACGACCCGTGATCGTGGCCCGTTGACGGAGACGGTGTCGCTCCCGGACGCCGGCGACGCTGGTGGAGCCGGCACGCGGCTGGAGCCGGATGAGGGCGGCAACCGTTTCGGGGCCGCACACTTCATCGGTGACCAGGCCCATGTTCTTCTGGAACTCGAGCACGGCGGTTTGTGCCATCGGACCAAAGATCCCGTCGATCCGGCCGGTGTCGAACCCGAGCGCGCCGAGGCGCAACTGCAACTCGGCAACGTCGTCGCCGCGCAGCATCGGTGAGGTGAGATACAGGAGCCGGTCACCGAAGGCGAACCCGGCTTCGATCAGCGCGACCCAGGTGTCGTGGTCGCACACGCCGTCGACGTCGAGTCCGCGCGACGCCTGGAACTGACGGAGTGCTCCTTCGGTCGCTGTGCCGAAGGTGGAGACGTCGGGGGAGGGATCGAAGCCGGCGTCGCGAAGTCGAACGGTGAGGTCGCGAACGGCCGGACCCTCGGCGCCAATCGCGAGCGGCAGCGACGTGCTGGCGATGGCTGAACCTCCGGTAGTGGGTGGCTTACAGGAACTCGGAAAGCTCGTCGAGCAGCTGCGGCTTTGCCTTGGCGCCGACGAGACGCCGCTTCGCGACGCCGTCCTGGAAAACGATGAGGGTCGGAATGCTCATCACGTCGAACTCGAGCGCGAGGTTCGGGCTCTCGTCAACGTTGACCTTCGCGATGCGAATCCGTCCTTCGTTCTCGCTGGCGATCTCGTCGAGAATCGGCGCGATCATCTTGCACGGCGTGCACCACTCGGCCCAAAAATCGACAACGACCGGTGTCGTGGCAGCGCCGATCTCCTCACGGAACGTTGCTTCGGTCAGCATCTGCACGTGTTCAGACATGGTGATCCTCTTGACTCTCCGGACGGGTGACTGGGGCGAGGTGGTTCGTTACAACGGTGGAGTGCCGTTCCGCATTCCGGGCGGCTCAGTGGGTGCCTTCGAGCCAGCGCTCTGCTTCGATCGCTGCCGCGCAACCTGAGCCGGCGGCGGTGATTGCTTGACGGTAGTAGTCGTCCTGAACATCACCGCAGGCGAAGACTCCGGGGATGTTCGTGGCGGTGCGGCCGGGCACGGTCTGAAGGTAGCCGTTGGCTCGCATGTCGAGCTGTCCGGCGAACAACGAGGTGTTCGGCCGATGGCCGATGGCGACGAACAGTCCAGTGAACGGGTGAACCTGTCGCACGCCGGAGGTGAGGTCCTCGATCTCGACACCCTCAACCTTCGATTCACCCACGATGTCGGTGACAACGCTGTTCCAGAGGAAGCGGATCTTCTCGTTGGAGAAGGCCCGGTCCTGCATGATCTTGGACGCACGAAGGGTGTCACGTCGGTGCACGATCGTGACGGTCCGAGCGAAGCGGGTGAGGAACGTGGCCTCCTCGATTGCGGAGTCACCCCCGCCGACGACCGCGATGTCCTGATCCCGAAAGAAGAATCCGTCGCAGGTCGCGCAGGTGGAATACCCGTGGCCGATCAGCCGGTCTTCCGCTGGGAGACCGAGCATCAGTGCCTCCGCGCCGGTTGCGACGATGACGCAACGCGCACGGTGGGTCGGCTCCTCGGTCGTCGGATCCCCAACCCAGATTCCGAACGGCGAGCCCTGCGTGAGTTCGACACGGCTTGCTTTGACGGTTTGGAGTTCCGCCCCGAAGCGAACGGCCTGCTCGCGGAACGCGAGCATCAGATCGGGACCCATGACCCCCGAGGGGAACCCGGGGAAGTTCTCGACCTCGGTCGTCAGCATGAGCTGGCCGCCGGGCTGATCTCCCGTCGAGGAGGGCTCGCCCTCGAGTACGAGTGGTCGCAGGTTGGCGCGTCCCGTATAGATCGCGGCGGTCAGGCCTCCAGGACCCGACCCGATGATGACGACGTCGCGAATCTCGCTGCTCACGCGGCACGCTCCTCACGGCGACCCCAGAGCCACAGGCCGCCGATCACGAAGAGGGCGCCGATGGCGGTGTAGGCGATCCAGATGTCGAACGGGAGACGCCCCAGGAGTCGCCCAATAAGAATGGTTCCTATTATCAATAGGACGGGAATGACGAGCAACGCCACCGCGCCGAAGACCAGCCACCATGACGCCTGAAGCAACGGACCGGTGGTGCGGTCGTGCACCCGATCGACGACATCGACGATCAGATCGGTGACCTGGTCGGTCCAGTCGGGCTCGCCAGAACTCGGCGTCGGCAGTGGTTCGGCTGACATCCGAAGCAGCCTACGAGATCGACTCAGGACCACACACAGACCCGCGGATCCGCCACCAGTGCGCGGACGGTCGCGTCGGCCGTTCTGACCACCATCACCAGGCGCGGAGTGCCGGCGACGACGGCGGTTGACCACTCGATGGGTGTCCCGAGTCCGGGAGGGAGCGGGCATGCCACCGGCTGGGAGGAGTCATGCGTAGTGAGTTCGTCGCGGTGCTCCTCGTAGCGACGCAGGGCCGCCTCCCGCGCCTGATCGTCGTTGTCGAACGAGCCGAGGGCCGCTCCCGCCTGGCGCCCCTGAGCATCTCTGCCGGCATCGGGCGGAGCTGTCGATTCGGTCGAGGGGAGCGTCATCGGTGCCGACTCGGATTTGACCGGAGGCATCGCTGCTGCGCCTTCGGTCGTTGCGCCCTCCGCGTCGTCCGCCTTGGGCACCGCTGACGCGGCGCCCGCCGCATCGGCCGCCCGGCGCTCGGTAGCGGTCGCGGCGACGTTCGTGCCGTCCTGTCGCCGGCTGGTCACGAGGACACCGACGCCCACGACGACCAGCAGCATCACGGCGGCAATCGACAGGCGGCGGAAACGCACGTAGGTGGTGGCGGTGGTGACTGCTCCGTCGAGGTGCCGGGTCGCTTCCTCGATGTGGCGCGAGCGGACGACGGCGTCGACGGGACCGACGTCACGGAGGCGCGACAGGGTCGCATCGCCAAGCGGCACCTCGGTGAGGTCGTCAACGGGATCGAGTGGGTCACTCATGGTTCAGACTCTTCGACGAGCTCGCGGCCGTTGGAGTTCCCGGCGTCTCCGAGTTGCGTACGAAGTACTCGCCTGCCGCGGGCGATCCGTGAACGAACCGTGCCTCCCGGAACCGCCAGGATCTCGGCGATCTCGTCATAGTCGAGGTCACAGACGTCGCGCAGTACCACCGCGGCGCGGAACTCAGGCGCCAGGTCGGACATGGCGGCGTCGATCGCGTCGCGCTCGACGATCGCCGTTGCAGGATCGGGTCCTGAGGAATGCCGGGGTTCGGTCTCGGGCACCTCGTCGAGCGGACGGGGCGTGCGCTGGCGGCGCCGGAGTTCGTCAAGGCAGGCGTTCACGGCGACGCGGTGCATCCATGTGGAGATCGCAGCCCGACCATCGAATCGTCCGATCCCACGAGCGACGGCGATCAACGCCTGTTGGGTGGCGTCTTCGGCGTCGTGGTGGTTCACCATCATCCGGCGGGCGATCGCCCAGATCCGGTCGTAGTAGCGGTCGAGGAGAATGCTGAGCGCCTCGCGGTCACCCTCACGAGCGAGTCGGACGAGCTCGTCGTCGTCTCGCCAGGCGTGGGGCCTTCGTCTCACGGGTCCCCGAGGAGGCGGAGCTCCGCGACATCAACCCGATAGGGCGGTCCTCCGGAGCCGAGTCGAGTGATCCACAGCAGCACCACGCGGCCTCGCTGACCGCGGAGCGGAATGCTGCGATCACCGCTGATCGAATCGACCACCGCGACCGGTTGACCTTGTGGGGGAGCCGGCGGAACCGCATCGAGTACGTACACGGAGGCGGCCCAGCCGATGCTCGGTGACGTGATCTCCATCCGGTTGAGCGCCCGGGCGCGGTCCAACGTGATCGCGAGGCCGACGCCGCGCTTGGTGCCGAAGTCCTGTCGGAGGTATCCCTCGGTACGCCACGCCGTGGCCGGGTCGCCGTCGTGGCTTGCGGCAACGAGACGGTTGTTCTCACCGGGCGTTCCAGATCCCTCCGGGTCGAACGCTTCGACAGAGACCACCGGAACGACAACCTGTTCGACCGCGGAGCTCGTTGTCCTGCGCTGGCCAGCCGTCGTGCCCGACCTCGGCACGGAACCGGTCTCCTGTTGCAGGAGCGCCGCGATGAGCGCGACCGCGCTTCCGATGAGCAGCACGAGCACCGCAACGCCGAGACGGCTGCGTCGAGGAGGTGGCGGTGTCGCTCGGCGCGGCGCCGGGCGACGATGGGCCTCGGCACGGCGAGGGGGCGGCGCTGGGGGAGGCGGCGCGACCTCGACCTGCGGTGCCGTCGGCATCAGGCAGCCCGCCAACTCCATCCGAGCGGTGTGGGCGTCGTGTGGGCGTCGGTCGGGGTCGCGTTCGAGCAGCCGCATGATGCAGCGCGACAAGGCAGCGGGAACGGTGGCGTCGACGCGGTGGGGTGGTACCGGCACCTGCGTCAGCCGCTGCATCGCCCGCGCCGCTTCGGTCTCGCCGGTGAAGGGTGGATGGCCGACGGCGGCTTCGTACAGCACAACCCCGAGCGAGTACAGGTCGGCGCGGCCGTCGGTCTCGGCGCCGCTGAGCTGTTCGGGTGCCAGGTACGTGGCGGTACCCAGGACGGTGCCGTCTTGGGTGAGGTCCTCGAACTCACCGGTCTTCGCGATGCCGAAGTCGGCAACCTTCACGCCGCCGTCAGCGCACAACAGGATGTTCGCGGGCTTGATGTCGCGGTGGGTCAGATGGTGACGATGGGCCGCATCGAGGGCGTCGGCGACCCGACAGCCGATGTCCACCACGGTGGCCGGATCGAGTCGTCCTCGACGGTCGAGGAGCTGACGGAGTGTCGAACCCTCGACGAACTCCATCACGATGGCGTCGGCATCGGCGGTTGCCACCGTGTCGTAGACACCCACGATGTTCGGATCGGTCAACCGAGCCGAGAGCCGACCTTCCTGCCGGAAGCGGCGAACCAGCGAGGCGTCTCCACGGAGATGGGGGTGCAACAGCTTGACCGCGACCCGACGACCGAGCACCGTGTCGGTCGCCGCCCAGACTTGGGCCATCCCGCCGCTTCCCGCCGGTTCATCGAGGCGATAGCGACCCCCGATGAGATCGCCGGTTCTCGGCGCGACGGAATGGATCGAATCGCTCACGCCGCCGTCAGGTTACCGGCGCACTCTCCGGCGGTGGCGGTACTTCCGCGTTCTGTCGCCGTGCACGTCGATCACGCCGGATCGACACCGCCCACCAGACCACGAGGAACAACAACGCGCCGCCGCCGAGGAGCACGCCGACGCCGCTCACGACCGTGGACCGGACCTCGAGGGTGCTCGACCCGATCAGCAGCTCATCGTCGGCGGAGCGGATCTCGACGGGGACGGTGAACTCACCGGAGGTGCGGGCGAGCACGGGGATCTCGATCGAGTTCGGTCCGGGTTGCAACACGACGCGATGGGCGTGCCCGCCGCTGATCTCGAGTCGCCGACCGGCGAAGCGAATCAGGACGGTCGCCGGGCGATCGCTGCGATTGGTGATCCGCATCGGCAGCTTCGCTCGACGGGCGGTCACCGTGAAGCTCCGCGGTGGTGGCGGCTCGATCATCGCAAGATCGCGGGTGATGCGATCGGCGATCGCAGCGAGGTAGTGGAGCTGGTCTGCCGGTTCGAGATCGCGGTGCTGGATGGTGAAGAGCCGGTCCTCGAGTGGGGCGAGCCCCGGCGGGTCCGGCATCGTGGCGTGGTACGAACGGGCTTGGCCGCGCAACTCGGTGACCTTCGCGTCGATCGGCCCGAGGCTCGGCACGTCGCGGGAGACCAGTTGTCCGACGACGGGCTCGCGTCGGCGTTTCGACGTGGTTGTCGCCGGCGTAGCGGCGGCGAACGCGTCGCGCACCGAAACCGACGCCGTGGCACTCACCGACGAGCCCGAATCTTCGTCGAGTGCGTGGAGGAAGTCGGTCGCGACCTCGACGTCGACGGTGGAAAGGTCCACGACGGTGGCGGCGACCTCGTCGGAGGAGAGCTGGAACCAGATGCCGGCGAGTTCGGTGATGGCACGATGGGTTGCGAGTGCCGGATCGACGGAGGACTCGCTCAGGCGTTTCGCAACAGCGGCGTCCGCGATCAGCGCGTCGACGCCGCTGTTTGCTGACGCGATCTGGACGCGACGACCGGAAAAGGTCGAAGGGTCGGGTTGCGTGCGTGCGAGCTGCTCGGGCTGCAGCAACAGGTGCGTGACACCGAGCGAACGCAAGGTCGGCAGGCTGTCGTGGGTGAGGGTCGGGTCGAACGGCCACGTGTCCGCGGAAGCCGTGGTCTGGAGTTCCTGAGACAGCACCTGCTGGGCCGAGCGCAACGATGCCCGCAGCGTCGAGACGCCGTTGGAGGCGCTGAGCTGCCCGATGTCGACGGGAACCTTCGCCGTTCGCAGGAGCGGCCGGCGCTCGACGGCGTTGCGGAACCCTTCGAGGGCGTCGGCCGCGGTGCTGTCACCCGCCACGCGGATCTCGAAGAGCTGTGGGTCGACCAGGACCGTCACTCGCGTCGAGGGCGCGGCAGCCAGGATGTCGGTCGCCCGGCGAACCGTGTCAGCAACAGCCGACCACGGCCGCACCTCTCCCTTCTCGTCGATCACGGGTGGCAACTGCACCTGCAGCACCGGCGCGACGCGAAGAGCGGCGGTAGTCGCGGTGGGGAGATGGTTGAGGAACAGGACCTGTTCGAACAGTTCGACGCCGTCGGGCCCGACGAGTTCGAGATCCACCGGGTGAATGCCGGGGTTGGGCAGCAGCGCCCGATCCGCCGAGCCGGATCGGGCACGGACCGGGACCGACAAGGTGACCTGGTTACCGGCTCGGATGCTGTCGAGCGGCACGGTGACGGTGTTGTGGAGACTCGGCCCGAGCGTTGCGCCGTCGAGGATCTCCTCGAGCCGAGCGCGAAGGCGAGGCGCCGGCAGCGGCTGGTGGATGGTGTAGCGAAGGGTGGTACCCGGCGGCGGTTCGGACGAAAGGCCCAGCTCGACCTGCCAGGCGCCGTCGGGAGCGACCCACGGCGACACGGCGAGGACCGTCGCCGCAGCGGGTGCGCTGCGTGGCTCCGCGCCGGCGGACGTCGGCAGCGACGTCAGCAGCAACACCGCAACGAACGTCACCGCGACGAGTACCGCGGGGGGCGCAGTTGCGGGTCGGGCACTCACAGCTCGCGCTCCAAGACCATGAGGTGGGTGCGGTCGTCTTGGAAGCCGAGATTGCGATACAGCTCGATCGCGCGCTGGTTGCTCTCCTGGGTGTTGACGAGGACCCCCCGTGCTCGGTTTCGCGACAACCAACGCAACGCGTCGGCGATGAGCGCCCGGGCGACACCTTGACCCCACGACGGGGGATCGACGGCGAGGCGTTGGAGATACCCCGTGCGCCCGGCCTTCCCGCAGATCGCATACCCGGCGATGCCGCTGGGCCCGTCGTTCACGCGGATGCGGGCGCGTGGCGTCGCTCTGAGCGCCTCTCGGATCCCGGCCCCGTCGAGCTGCCAGGGAGCGCTGAAGGCGGCGTGGTCGACACGCAGGACCCGGTCGATCTCGCCGATTCCGCAACGCCGGACGGAGAGTTGGGGTGGCTCCTCCCGGCGGGAGATCGCGCGTTGGAGCACGACGAGTCGCTCGCGGCGGGTGAATCCGGCGGCGAGGAACCCGGGGATCTCCTCGGGACGCATCGCGCTGGTGACCACGCTCTGGTAGCCCTCTGTGCGCAGCCGCTCCAGTGCCGCGTCGATCGCCGCGACCGTGGGGTGGGCGGAAAAGCCTGCGAGGTAGGCGACCTTGCCGTCGGCCTGCCACGGTCCGAACCGGAAGCGCTCCGCTCCCCACGCGATCGTCGACAGGCGCGCCATGGCCTCCACACCCTACGCAAGGCGCCGATCGGCCCTACGCTCGAACGCGGTGAGCGTGCTGTTGGTGACCGATCCGCGATTCGTCGATCACGACACCGGCCGCCATCATCCCGAGTCGCCGGCTCGGCTCGGCGCCGTGCTCGACGGCCTCCATCGGGCGGGCCTCGACGACGGACTTCGGCGGGTGGCGCCACAGCCGGCGTCGCTCGAGCGCATCCTGGCCGTCCACACCGATGCGATGGTTGGACTCGTCGAGCGGATGAGCGAACGCGGCGGCCACATCGACCCCGACACGGTGGTCGTACCAGCCTCATGGGAAGCGGCGCGCCTCGCCGCCGGAGCGGGCCTCGTCGCGATCGAGGCGTTGGATCGAGGCGACGCGTCGGCGGCGTTCTGCGCCGTGCGACCGCCGGGTCATCACGCGACGCACGACACCTCGATGGGCTTCTGCCTGCTCAACAACGTGGCGGTCGCTGCGATGGAGTTGGCCGATCGCGGCGAGCGCGTCGCGATCATCGACTTCGACGCGCACCACGGCAACGGAACCCAGGACGTCTTCTACGAGGACGGACGGGTGATGTTCGTCTCGTGGCACCAGTGGCCGCTGTATCCGGGGACGGGCCGGGTCGAGGAGGTCGGCGGAGGCGAAGGGGCCGGGACCACGCTCAACATCGCTCTTCCACCGGGGGCGACGGGTGAGCACTACCGACGATCCGTCGACGAGTTGGTCGGGCCCGCGCTGGACCGCTTCGAGCCGACGTGGCTGTTGGTGTCCGCGGGTTTCGACTCGCATCGCGACGACCCTCTGACGAGCCTCGGCTTGACGACCGGCGACTACGCGGACTTCCTTCCGGACCTGCTCGGTGTGGTTCCGCCGGGGCGCACGATCGTGTTTCTCGAGGGCGGTTACGACCTCGACGCCCTCGGCCGCAGCACCGCGACCTGTGTCGCCGCGCTGTTGGGCGAGCACCGCACCGAGGAGCGTTCCACGAGCGGCGGCCCCGGGGCCGTGGCGGTCGACCGTGCGATCGCTGCGCACCGCGAGTTCCGCTGAACGGCGTGCGTGGCGCTGATCGAGGGGTGAGTCGGCCTCAGTAGTGTCGAGTGGGTGATCCCCCCCAGGATGCGCCCGATCCTCGAGTTGGCCCGCCCGCTCGGCGAGATGTTCGCCGCCCGTGGGCATCGCATCTATCTCGTCGGCGGCATTGTGCGTGATCTGCTCGCCGACCGCGAGATCGACGACGCCGACCTCGACTTCACCACCGACGCCACGCCCGCTGAGATCAAGGAGATCGTCGGGCCGTGGGCGACCTCGCTGTGGACCCAGGGCGAACGTTTCGGCACGATCGGCTGTTCGACCGGTGGACGTGTCGTGGAGATCACCACCCACCGTGCGGAGGCGTATCAGCCCGAAAGCCGGAAGCCGGACGTCGAGTTCTCGAGGTCGATCGAGGTCGACCTGTCACGACGGGACTTCACGATCAACGCGATGGCGCTCGATGTCACCGCCGCCGAGCCACAGCTCATCGATCCTTTCGGCGGCGCGGAGGACCTGATCGCCCGTCGCCTCGTCACGCCGATCGACCCCGAGGAGTCCTTCAGCGACGACCCTCTGCGGATGCTCCGCGCCGCGCGGTTCATCGCCTCGTTCGGCCTCGAGCCCTCCGGGGCGTTGCGGGACGCCGTCACGGGCCTCGCCGACCGACTCGAGATCGTGTCGGTCGAGCGGATTCGAGTCGAGCTCGACAAGCTGATGGTCGCAGAAGACCCCTCGGCCGGCTTGTGGTTTCTCACCGACACGGGCCTCGCGCAGATGTTCCTGCCGGAGCTCCCGGCGATGCGGGTCGAGCAGGATCCGATTCATCGCCACAAGGACGTGTTGAGCCACACCATCGCGGTCGTCTCCAAGACGAGCCCACGACTCAAGCTGCGTCTCGCCGCGCTGTTCCACGACATCGGCAAGCCCAAGACCCGTTCGTTCGGACCCTCGGGCGTGTCGTTTCACCACCACGAGGTCGTTGGGGCACGGATGACCCGTGACCGCATGAAGGCGTTGCGGTACTCCAACGAAATGGTCGCCGACGTGTCGCAGCTCGTCTTCCTCCACCTGCGGTTCCACACCTACGCCATGGGCTGGACCGACTCCGCAGTGCGGCGGTTCGTTCGTGACGCGGGCGACCAGCTCGAGGACCTGATCGAGCTCACTCGATGCGACTGCACCACGCGGGACCGGCGGAAGGCGGAGCGCCTGAGCCGGCGGATGGACGAGCTGGAGGAACGCATCGACGCCCTCGCTGCCGCTGAAGAGCTCCGCGCGCTCCGGCCCGACCTGAGTGGCGACGAGGTCATGGCGCACCTCGGCATTGGGCCGGGACCGACGGTCGGACGCGCGCTGCGGTATCTCCTCGATCTTCGAATCGAGGAGGGACCGCTGGGCGCGGAAGAGGCGATCCGCCGCCTCGACGCCTGGTAC
>JAKOVA010000161.1 GCA_029782335.1 Actinomycetes bacterium
AACGGCATCTCGCGGTCGGTGAAGTCGCGTCCGATCTCGGCGACCCACTCTGCCGCCAGCTCCGGGTCGGTGTGGTCGTAGATCTGACGCACGACTTCTTTCGCGTTCCACGCGAACCACACCTCGCGGTGCGGGTCGCCAGCACGGAGCAGGCCCATCAACTTGTCGTGCTGATCCGCGGAGAGTCGCTGGCGGGCGATCGTGAGCCGGCGTCGTGCCCGCCACAGCGGATCGTCACGGCGACCGCGGTGACCGAGAGTCTCGTTCTGCACGCGTCGCCGGCACTCGTCGAGCGCGGTGTTGGCGAGCTTCACGACATGGAACGGATCCGCGACCTGGACCGCGTCGGGCAGCATCGTGTCGAACACGCTGCGATACGACGCCGAGAGATCGAGCGTCGCCCACTCGATCCCCGCCAGCCACGCCTGGTCGCGGCCGGCGAGCCAGCGGCACGGTTCGACGCTGTCGCGGCCCGGCACGACATCGAGGAGCTGCCCGCGGCGAACGTCGACGATCTGCGTCGACCACAACTGTGTCCGGAACCGGCCAACCCTCGCGAACAACGTCTCATCCAAGCCGAGCGCCGTCACGTTGCCGATGCGGTCGGGATGGTCGATCAGCTGCTCACCCACGGCGACGACAGCATCCATCACGGCGTGCCAGCCACAGCCGAGATCGCGGGCCACGTCCGCGACAGCGCGTCCGTGGCGGCCGACCTGCAACGTCGCCCACCGCGCGGCCCGGGTCGTCAACGCGCAGCGTGTCGTGGCGATCTCCGGATCGTCGTCGCACCAGCAACGACCGCACCCGGTGCAACGCCAGCGTTGCTTGCGCCACACCAGCCGGGTCGGCCGACCGAACACCGGCAAGTCCACGAGCGTGACCTCGCGGACACCGTGACGATGCACCGCCCCACCGCACTCACATGTCGGCCGCTCGCCATCGATCGTGACGACAACGCGGAGCCACGACGGCCAGTCGCCGACGCCGAGCACGATCACGTCGGGCAGGCCGACCAGCAGCGCGCACATGCGCGTAGCATCCGTTTCCAAGCAGGGGCTCCTCGAGACTCAACGACGTAGAACACCGCTGAGAATCGCAGAGCCCCTGTGCCGCGCCCGGGACCCATACCCGACCATCACCCCACCCTCAGACGCGGAGCGCCCGATTTGCGGGCGCCAGAAGATCACCGTTGCGTACCACTCGCCGAGCATCGGCAGATCAGGCTCGGTGGGAGCGGGGCCGAAGCCTCCGAGACGTTGGGCGAGCTTCTTGGTCGCACGGACGATCAACACCGCTCCATCATGGCGAGCGCCGCAGAGCGCGCCGGCTACGCGTCGGCGATCGGCCAGGTGGCGTCGAGGGTCGGCAGGTCGAGAACGATCCAGCCTCGTGCGCTGTCGCCGTCGCAGCCGAGCCCGACGACACGCGTCGAATCCCACGTGAGTTCGCCCGACTGCTCTGCGGCGGCGCGGTCGATCCAGGTCAGCTCCGACTCGTAGCCGTGGTGCCAGTGGCCGTGGATCAGCAGTCGGGTCGAGGTGGCCATCGTCGCCTGCGCGACCAGCTCTCGGACGCCGTCGGCGCGGACCTGGTCCTCAGCGGGCAGCCTCCACGACGAGAGCAGGTTGACCCCGGCTGGAGCGTCGTGCGCAATGAGGACGTCGAGTCGCTCGGTGCCGAGCCGTGCGACGTCGTCGGTGTCGGTGACCTCGTGCGGCCACCAGTCGATGCCGGCGGTGCGGTCGCGCCAGTCGACGGAGAACGCGCCGCCGAGGAAGCCGAGCGCGCGGCCGCCGAGGTGGAGGCGCGTTCCGCGTGGGAGGTAGGTGACGTGCTCGGCGACGTGGACGGGCACATGGCCGTGCTCGAGCTCGGCCAGGGAAGTGTGGTCGTCGTGGTTGCCGTCGATGAACCACAGCTCCACGCCGTTGGCCTCGCAGGCACGGTCGACCGCGGAGATGAATCGCGACCCGTCGGGGTGATCGGGGAAATAGCCGAAGTCGCCGACCTGGATGATGACCGGACAGCCGCTCCGAGCGGCGACCTTGGTCAGATGCGTGACCCACTTGGTGTTCCCGTGGGTGTCGCCGGCGATCAGGACGCGCCGGATGTCATCCTGATCGGTGGCGCGGTCCATGTCGACGATTGTGGCCGCCCGACGCGGCTCGAGACGCCGGACTTGTCGAGCGCTGGCGAGACACGGCTGCGGTCAGTCCCAGGGTGCTGGAGTCAGGGCGTCGAGAGAGCCGTTCGCAGCGAGCGCCAGTAGCCGGTGAGCACCGCCGTGACGGTCGGGCCAGGCATCGTGGTTCGCAGGGCGTCAACACCGAGCCGCACCCCGGTACCGGCGAGGGAGCCGAACAGAACGTCGCCGTAGGCGAGAGCCTTCTCGGTGGCTTTGGCTGAACGGGCGTCGGCGAGCAGCTGCCGCAGCTTGGCTGCCATGTCATCGGGGGCGATGACATCGAACAGCCGGTACACGTCCCCGGCGTCCTTGGCATCGAGCCGTTCTGGCTTCTCGAGCCGGTCCCCGAGCTTGTGGAGCTTGGCGACCAACATGGCCGCCTCGCCCGCAACGTTGACCACGATCGACCTCGTGTCGGCTGGATCGATCGCAGTGATCTCGACCGGGCCGTGGTCGACGAGCGCACCTTCGAGGCCCTCGCTCTTGCGTGCGCTGTGCTTGCCGTGCTCACCGGTGAGACGAGCTGACCGCCGACCGGGTCCAGCGGCGACCTCCATCGGCACGATCAGGTCGATGGGAACGATCAAGTCATCGTCGAAGCCGGGCCTGGCCAACCTGGCCTCCCAGATCCCTGGTTCGTCGGTGAGGACAAAGCCTGCTGCGGTCATCGCGGCACCGATCGCCGGCCGGTCGGAGAGCCGGCTCGGGTCGACGACGATGTCGGCATCGGTGGTGAACGGCTGATAGGTGGGAAGTCGGCCGACCGTGCGCAGATACACCGCTTGCGCGCCGACGAGTACCACGGCGTCGAGCTGTTCGCGAAGGGCTGACAGGACGTCGAGCAGCACCCGTCGCGCCTCGATGTACTCGATGCGGGGCAGGTCGCTCATGGCATCACGCTGTCAGGCCGGTCGCTCGCCAGCGCGGTTCGTTTCGACGCATCCAGGTGAGCAGCGCCTCACCTTCGGCCGGCATGCGCCCCGGGCCGGTGAGGCAGTCGATCGCAGCCTGGGCGATCGACACGGATCGCACGCCGTCAGTGTCTCGGGCCCGTTCGAACACGATCGGGTCGTACGGCTCGGCGAGGACGACGTTCGCTCCGGTCTTCGCGGGCAGCAGGCGAGCCGCCTTG
Source organism: Actinomycetes bacterium (assembly GCA_029782335.1). Lineage (GTDB taxonomy): Bacteria > Actinomycetota > Acidimicrobiia > Acidimicrobiales > Microtrichaceae > JADLFH01. Next base: position 3,321 of record JAKOVA010000161.1, read on the forward strand.
GCGAGGCGCTCGACGTCGTCGGTGTAGATGACGGCCATCTCGGGTGCGGCGACCGGCGAGACCGCCGAGGCGACCAACGACCCGGTGACCGCCCACCGTCCCACCCGGAGTCCCGACAGATCGTCGACGAGCCGGTCCGGGCCGGCGGCGGCGATCCACGTCGAGGTGGTGTTGGCGTCGAGCAGCGAATACGTCGAGGTCATCTTGCGCAGCAGCGGCTCCCACTCGGCGGAGGTGACCGGTCCGCGAGGAGCGCGTTCGATGACGAGCTCGTCGGCGAGCACCTGCAGCATCCGCGAGACGTACCCGTCATCGACGCCGAGCACAGATGCCAGATCGCCCGCGGTGTAGGGCGGGCGAACCTCTGCCAAGGTTCGCAGCAGCGCCCACGCTCGTGGCCCCCGCAGCGACGGTGCCTTCGACGGTTTCGGGTTCGGATCGCGGTTGGCGCCTTCGGTGCGGATGTAGAGGCCGGGACGGGCGAGGCGAATCTCGACGTTGCCGGTTCGGTCGATGTAGCTGGCGCCGCGCTCGCGTAGGAGGTCTCGGGATCGTTCGCTCAGCCAGCCGGCCGAGACGAGCGCCGACTCGTCGGGAGGGAGCCACATCCCGCGGACATCTCGCGGCTCGAGCTGGTCAGTGGTGAGCAAGGGGAGTGCGCCCTCGGCGCCACCGGCATCGGCGATGCGGAGGACAGTGACGTCGCCCTCCTGTCCGATGGGGCCGACGGACCAATCGGGTGGAAGGAGCGCGCGCAGCTGTGCGATGGTCGCATCGATCCGTCGTCGACGAGCTGCTGGCACTGGTGGACGGCCCACAACAGCAGGGTATCGCGATCTGTCCAGATTCGCGATCTGTTTGTTGCAGACAGATTGAGAACTCAGGCAGAACTTCTAACGGAACTTCTAACGGACCGTTAGAAGTTGGGTGTTATCCACAAGCACAGGGCATCACGCCGAAGCCACGAAAGACCTGGTAAATGCCACAATCCGACACAGGGCGTCACTGGCCGACAGGCCCGGTCGACCTCATAACCCGAAGGTCGCAGGTTCAAATCCTGCCCCCGCCACCAATAGCACCAGGTCAGAGGCCCGTTCCGCTCCGGCGGGGAGGGCCTCGTCCGTTGCCGGCTGTCAACGCCTTGTCAACACGAGATGGCATAGGCGCCCGTGCGCATTCGTCCGTGATCGTCGGCGCTGGCGCGATCGAGTCGGTGGTGGTGTCGAGCGTTTCGGCTGGAACTGTCGCCGACGAGAACCGACGAGAGCACACGGACGCCGTCTCCTGCCTAGACCACTTGGGCCACAACCCGAAGGTCGCAGGCCAGTCCGGGGGTCTCACCGGTCGGCTGAGCTGCCGGACTGCGCTGATGTTGCCGTCGGACGACGAGCACCGCCAAGGCGGTGGCGGACGTCAGGTGCAGCGGCCATCAGGTCGTCGCGCACACACCAAACCCCTCTACGACCTGATCGGGTCGACGGCAGGTTCCACCGCCCGATGGCCGGCGACGTGTGCGGCATGCCCCAACTACGCGCCCAGCCCTCGGGACGCGCGCGTCAGGATCCAAGTTGACATCCCCACATTGTCGCCCCCCACCGGAACACAGCAGGCTCGACGAAGAATCTGGCTCGCTGCACCTCCCGCCCTGGACTTCGCTCTCGGACTCGCAGGGAGTCGACCTCCATTGCGGTGCGCAGCCAGCGACGCGTGCGCTCCGTTCCTCTATTAGCCAGAACGAACTTGTAACCAATACAGTTTGGTTCTACTCTGGCTCAGCATGGACGTCCTACCGCCTCGACAGGCTCGTCGGTATGACTCACCCTTGCGTGCGCAGCGGGCGGCGGAGACGCGTGAGGCGTTGGTCCGTGCCGCCACCGATCTGTTTGTCACTGATGGGTGGGCGGCGACCGGGATGCGTGACGTGGCCCGCGTCGCAGGCGTCGCTATCGACACGCTGTACTCGCACTACCCGTCGAAGCGGGCCCTGCTCGAAGCAGTGGTCGACCAGGCCGCCGCCGGCGACGACGCGCCAGTGGCGGTGGCTGAGCGACCCGAGTTCCGGGTGATGGGGCGTGGCCGGCGCCCTGACCGGATCTGCGCGGCAGCCGCCGTCGTCGCTGCGATCAACGACCGCACCGCACCATTCGCGCGGCTCATCCGTGACGCAGCGGTTGGCGACCCGGAGATCGCCGGCTTGCTCCGAGCGACGCGGGAGCGCCAGCGCGCCGACGTTGCCGCCGGCCTGGGCTTGGTCCTCGGCCGTGCCCCCACCGACACGGAGCGCGACGGCGTCTGGGCGCTCGTGAGCCCCGAGGTGTTCCTGCTGCTCGTGCACGAGACCGGCTGGTCGGTCGAGGAATACGAGCGCTGGGTGGCCGAGATGTTGACCCGGACACTTCCGCGCACACGAAGAAGGAGCAGCACATGACCGTCGATGACCGACCCGCCGACACGAGCACGATGCGCATCGTGCACGCGGCGTTGCGACGCGATCTGGAACGCGCACGCCGCGCCCTCACCGGTCAGCCGCCGCCCGATCCCCGCCAGCGGGCAGCGATCGCCCGTCACCTGACGTGGATGATGCGCTTCCTGGAGGCGCACCACCGATCGGAGGACGACGGTCTCTATCCGGTGGTGCGTGCACGGCGACCCGACGCCACCGCGGTGCTCGACGTGATGACCGACGATCACCACGCCGTCGGGCCGGCGATCACTCAGGTCGAAGCCGCCGCCGCCACGGTTGCTGGGGGCGGCGACCTCACCGCTTTGGTTGCTGCGCTGGATCGGTTGAGCGACGTCCTGCTGCCGCACCTGGAGCGCGAGGAGCAGGAGGTGATGCCGCTCGTGACGGCGTGCATGACACACGGCGAGTGGCATGCGATCGAGCAGGAGCACAACCTCGACGGCAAGTCGAAGTCCGAGCTCGGCATGGAAGGTCACTGGCTGATCGACGACGCACCCCCCGACGACCGAGCGGCCGTCCTCGGGCTGGTGCCGCCCGTCCAGCGGTTGCTGCTCCTGCACGGCTTCGGCGCGAGGTACCGACGTCGGGCTCGCGCCTGCTGGACACCGCACCGTCGGGTGCAACAGACGTGCACGACGTCCGTGGTCGCCGACGCCGACGTCGACGCCGTGTGGGACATCGTCCGGGATCCGACTCGCGTGACGGAGTGGAGCCACGAGTGCGTCACGTGCGAGTGGATCGGTGGCGCGACCGGGGCCCGCCCGGGTGCGAGGTTCCGTGGCGGCAATCGGCAGGGACTGTTCCGCTGGGGGCGCGTCTGCGAGGTGCTGAGTGTCGAGCCGTACGAGCTCGTGTGGCGCACGGTGCCCAGCATCCTCTACCCGGACAGCACCGAGTGGACGATGCGGCTTCTACCCGTCGAGGACGGCACGCGGATCGAGCAGTCGTTCCGGGTCGTGAAGGGCACGAAGCTTGAGCCGGTGTACGCCACGCTGCTCCCAGCCCACCGCGACCGCACCGCATCGCTCCGGCGCGACCTGCGCCGCCTCGCCGAGATCAGCCGACACGCCGTCGACCCTCACAACGCAGCGAACTGATCGGGGCAGTGGTGCCCATAGCTGGCAACGTACTTCGCGCCCGGACGACACCGGGCGGCGACCAGCGCGTACCACAGGGACCGGGAGGCAACGAACGCCGACGGCGGGTGTTCGACCGTGCGGCCTTTTTGGGCGCGAACCCGACGTTGTTCGTGGTCGCTTCGTGGCGGGCCGATCAGGATCGACGTGGTTTGGAGAGCAGCATCGCGACGGCTGCGTCGGCGGAGATCGCCGCGACGAATACGACAACGATCTCTCCGCCGATGAGACCGAGGACGGCGATGATGAGTGACAGGGCGAGGAAGATGGCTGCGATGGCTTTGTGCGTGGTCATGCATGGAGGATGACGGTCGTGGAGTCGGCGTGCATCGTGCTGTGGAGGGATCTTGATCTGCTCCTGGAGTTGGAGTGGACCCCGTTCACAAGAGTGTCACAGGTGCCCGAGGCCAGCCTTGACGGCGAGGATTGCGGCCTGCACTCGGTCTCTGCAGCCGAGCTTGAGGAAGATGCTGGACACGTGCGTCTTGATGGTCGCTTCAGACACGTAGAGCCTGTGTGCGATCTCCTGGTTGTTCAGTCCGTCGGCGACGAGCTCGAGCACTGACAGTTCTCGAGGTGTGAGCGACGCGATCACGCGCGAGGCGTGTGCTTCAGGGTGTGCGCCTGCGAAGCGCGCGATGACTCGGCGCGTGATCTCGGGGGCCAGGAGGCCTGCGCCGTTGGCGATGAGTCGGATCGCGTCGATGAGTTGCTGTCCAGCAGTGTTCTTCAGTAGGAAGCCGGCTGCTCCGGCGCTCAGAGCTTCGAAGACGTAGTCGTCTCGGTCGAAGGTCGTGAGGATGATGACAGGTGGTGCGTCAGGCTGGTTGGAGATTCGTCTTGTGGCTTCGAGGCCATTCATTGTCGGCATCTCGATGTCCATGAGCACGACGTCCGGTCGGGCGGCAGGGAGTGAGTGGACCGCGTCGGACCCGTTGCTGGCGTGGCCGACGACGGTCAGGTCGTCCTCGGATCCGATGATCATGGCGAGACCGGAGCGCACGAGTTCTTGGTCGTCAGCGATGAAGACGCGGATCATGGGTCGTGCCGGGTGGGAAAGGTCGCAGAGATCCGGAACCCACCGCTGTCGTCGCGTCCGATGTCGATCGCACCCTCGTGGAGCCGCGCCCGTTCCTTCATGCCGATCAAGCCGGTACCGACTCGTGTCGAGTCGGTCGATGTCTCTTTGGGTTGGCCGTCGTCGAGCAGCGTGAGTGTGCATCGCCCTGGTCGGTAGTCGAGGGTGACCGACAGCTTGGAAGCGGTCGAATGGCGATGGGCATTGGTGATCGCTTCTTGGGTGATGCGGTAAGCAGCGAGGTCGACCCCCGGGGGCAGCGGGTACGCGTCGCCGACGACATGCTTCTCGACGCGAATACCGAGCAGCTCGCCGGTGTGCACCAGCTCGTCGAACCGCGCCAGGCTCGGTTGGGGAGTTGCGCCCTCGTGGTCGTCGTCGGCTCGGAGGAAACCGATGAGCTGTCGCATCTCGTCGACCGCTGCGCGACTCGATCGCTCGATGATGCTGAGCGCTGCTCGGGCATCCGTCGGGTTCCGGTCGAGGACGCGGTCGGCGGCAACTGCCTGGAGGCCCATGACGCTGACGTGGTGTGCGAGCACGTCGTGGAGCTCACGGGCGATGCGCAGGCGCTCGTCCGTGATCGCCAGACGTGCGCTGCGGTCGCGTTCGATCTCGAGTTGGTAGGTGCGGTCGACGAGGGCCTCGGTGGTCTCGATGCGCTTGCGTACGACCTCGCCGGTGAACCACGCCGACCCGATGATGCCAACACTGAAGGCAATGTCGAGCACGAGTAGGGATCGGAAGGACTCCCCGAGGTTCTGTTCTCTGGTCAGCCGGATTGCCTCGATGATGTAGACGATGACGAACCCGACGGTCGCACAGGCCCGAGCCGTGGTGCGCGACCCGGGCTTGCCGTTGACGCCGATGCTGACGTAGCTGCCGGCGAGGACGACGACCGTGACCGTTGGTTCGGGTACGTCGAAGATCCGGATGATGCAGAAGAATGCGACGACGGAGATAAACGATGACGTGGGCCACACTCGCCGCACGGCGAGGAGTCCGCACAAGCCCACGACCAACCCATACGACACTGCCGCCGGCGGGAGCGAGCCAAGACCAGATTCGGGGAAGGTCTCGAGCCGGTAGTGAAGGCTGATCGCGCCGAGCGTCGCCGCCGCCGCCGCCAGGCTGCCGTCCAGCAGGAGCGCGTCGCGGCCCAGTAGGGGGCGTCGGGGCGGCCCGGCTCGAAGCATGTCGCCATGGTACGAACCCGCCGGCTACGGGGCCTCCGACTGCAGGATGAGATCACAACCAGCCCGTCGGCGGGCGACGCAGGGCGAACGCAGCGTCAAGGTGGCGAGATGCCCACTCCTTGGATCCGACCACACGTCCTCCCAGCAGCCCTCATCGTCGTCGCCCTCGTTGCAGCCGGATGTACGGATCCGGGCACGCAGAGCGGCGACACGTCGCCAGCGCCAACGACGGTCACAGCGTCCATATCGACAACTCAGCCCGCAACCACCACGTCCGCCGACGGCCCCGCAACGTTGGCCGGAAGGTTGCAGCGAATCCTCGATTCCGACGCGGGGGCCTTGCTGACCTCGTCGCCCGGGCAGATCATGCACATCATCGCCCCACACGCGTCGATCGACGACTCAGTCGCATCCGGGAGCATCGACTTCAATGGACCGGCGCTTGTCGGGAATGAGACCGTGCGCATCGCCAGCGTCACCAAGGCCTTCGTCGCCGCCGCCGTGCTTCGCCTCGTTGAACAGGCACGATTGACCCTGGACCAAACCCTTCCGAACACGGCTCTCCCCACGCCGATCCTCGAACTCCTCGCCCGGGACGGCTACCGGACAGACTCGATCACAATCGAACAGCTCCTCCGCCACACCTCCGGCATCGCAGACTTCGCCGGCAACGCCGCAGGCATCGGCGCCAGCGCCTACTCCCAAGCGGTCCTCAGCGACCCGACGCACCAATGGACCGCCCTCGAACAGATCACCTTCGCTGCCGAACACGCCGATCCGCTCGCCGCTCCCGGCGACGAGTTCCACTATTCCGATACCAACTACGTTCTACTCGGCCAGATCATTGAAGCCACGACGCACTCCACACTCGCCGAATCCCTGCGCCAGCTGCTCCGGTTCGACCAACTGGGCCTGACCGCCACATACCTCGAAACCGTCGAACCGGTGCCCTTCTCGGCCGGACCAAGGGCCGTGCAGTACATCGGCGACCAGCGCCTCAACGAGCTTCCCGCCAGCATTGACCTCTTCGGCGGGGGCGGCCTCGTCTCCAGCATGCGCGACGTGGCGACGTTCTTCCACGACCTGTTCAACGGCCGGGTGTTCGACGACCCGGCGACGATCCGAACCATGACATCGCTCGACGAACGCACCGGAGCCACCGCCGGGCTCGGCCTGTTCCACGCAGTCCTCGGTGCGGTCGACTGCTGGTATCACGACGGCCTCTGGGGAGTCCTCGCCCTCGTGTGCCCCGACATCGACCTCACCATCACTCGGACCTGGAACCAAGCCATCCCGGACAACGCCTACGACCCGAACACCGCCGTCCTCCAAGCACTGCAGGCGCTGAGCGACTTCGCGGCGCAAACTGGCTAATGCCCTGGCCCGGCCGCAGCTATCCGACGACCACAGCCGAGCACCACGGCAGCAAGCCCCAGTGTTGTCCACCCAGGTCAATCGGCGCCCCCACCTCGCCGCACACGTTGGTGTCGGCACGCCGACGGTCGTGGTCGGTTCCCGTGCGCTATCTGCGCGGCCTCTACGACCTGGAATGTCCCCACTGACCTCGCGTCGCGGCGGTCAGGACAGAGTTGACCCGCGCGGTCTTCACGTCGCCCGTGAAATGGGGAGCTGGTCGGCTACTCCGCTATGCGACGGTGCTCGAGTTGGCCGGCGCGGCCTCCACGGTGCGCAAGGTACCGCCGTTGCGCAACGCCCCATGCGTCTTCAAGCCGGTCGCGAACAGACAGCGCGAAGTTCGTCGCCCGCTGCCGAGCGCTCCTATCCGCGCTCGACGTGTGTGCGCCGGACGCCCCGATGGTCCTCGTCCGCTCTCGATCCAGTGCCGCCGATGCCGCCCCGGCCCATCGGCATCCGTATGCGAGCGGTCGCACCGGACCGCTCAATTGGCAGCCCCTTGTCAACGCGTTGTCAACGCTCCTGACACGCGCAGGCTCCAACGAGCGCCTGCGGATCCTATGAGCCAGACGGCCGCACGCCACCTGAGCAGGAGCAATGCAGCCTCACGTAGACCTGCGCCCACATTGACCTGCGCCTTCATAACCCGAAGGTCGCAGGTTGAAATCCTGCCCCCGCCTGCCTAAACCACTGGGGCAGAACCCGAAGGTCGGCGAGCAGCGGCTCTCAGCGGGTGCACTCCTGGCCGGGCATCACGTCGATCGAGCTTCGACCTTGTTGAGGAATCGATCGAGCAAGGAGTTGAGCGCATCAGGGCTGTGGACGTGCACCCAGTGCCCAACGTCGCGGATCTCGGCGCTTTCGACACCGTCTGGGAGGCGGTCGAGTCGGGTCGGGACGTTTGCTTTCACCACCAGGGCTGGGACGGAGAGTGATTCGAGGGCGGCCGTGCTGTTGTAGCCGAAGGTGATGTCGATGCTCCGGCGAGCCACGACGGTGGGAGTGGCGTCGAGACGAGCGAGCACCTGTGTGCGGAATTCTGGGGCATCGGCTGGTCGAAAGGTGGCGTTGAAGAACCACCGGAGAACCGGTCTGGCAAGTGGGGTTCGGAGCAGTCCTCGAATCAGGACTGCGACGGTTCGTACTGGTGTCGGGACGAGCACGGGAGCGTCGAGCAGCACCACGCCAGCGATTCGCTGAGGGTGGGAGCGAGCCAGTTCGAGCGCAAGGATCCCGCCGGCACTGTGACCGATGATGACGGCGCGTTCGACTCCGTGCTGGTCGATGAGTGTGAGGGCTCGTTGTGATTGTCCAGCGAGTGAGGTGTCGCCGCTTGTGGGCGGTTCGATGGTGATCACCGTTCGATCTCCGGCGAAGTGATCCTTTTGAGCGTCGAACTCGGCGGTGGATCCTGCGAGGCCTGCGAGCAGAACGACGCCGAGCTGGGTGGTGTCCGCTGTCGGGCGGGGGTCGCGGTGGTCGGTTCGGTGGCTGTCGGTCCCGATGACGGGGTGTTTCATGACGGTGGTCTCCGACGGAGGGTGGGAAGGCGATTCGAATGGTCTGAGGCGTTGCGCCGGTAGGCGGCTGCTGAGCTGCGGGATGGCGATGGCCGCGACGACGATGTGGGTCAGTGCGAGAACGGTCTTTGTCGCAGTCTCGGTGGCACCGGCTGCGATCGGTGACACGAGTGACAGCGCAGTGAGCGACAGCGCGAGCCACTGGAAGGTGCGGCGAGGCCGCCTGGCTCGCTTGCGGCTGGCGCCAGCGAGCACGGCGCCGACCAGGACGCCGACTGCCGCTTCGAGCCCGACCAGGCCCGGCGGCAGCGGGGCTGGTGAGGACGCCCCGATCGTGCCGGCACGCATTGGGACGCCGAACACACGCGCTGCGACGGCGACCAGTTCGGCTGCTGCGCCGGCGAGTGTCGCCACGCCGAACGCGGAGCGCACGGCGAGCCTCCGGTCAGTTGTGGGGCGTCGTGCGGTCGATGTCGGGCGGTGTGGGTAGCGCTCCGTGTCGTCGGTGGGACGGGGCCGAATAAGCTGGGGCGCTGGGCGAAGGTTGGTGGTGGGCTTGTTCATGGTGTCGTACTCCGGTTGCGAGGTGGGCTGATTCAGGTGGATCAGCCGGCCACGAGCTGGACCTGGAGTCGGGCGGCGTCGATGGCGTAGTTGCTGGGGTCGACGATGTCGCCGGCGCGAGTGACGATCGTCAGGGTGTCGTCGGTGCCCAGGTCGATGAGGTTGGTGGTGGACGGCAAACCGGTGATCTGCGCCAGACGAGAGTCGCCGCTGATCGTGATGTGGTCGCGGCGATCGGTCCCGCTCACACGAACGTGGTCGGAGGACTCGTCGGGGGTGTCACCGCCGGCGAGCGTGCCGTCGTCGACGTTCACGGTGCGGACGTCGGTGCGGGACAGGTCGCCGATGTCGACGGTGTCGCTGCCCTCGAGGGTGTTGAGGTTGATCGTCTCGACGCGCCGGACGTCGATGGCGTCGCCGCCTCCTTCGATGGTGTGCGTGACGCGAGCGAGTGTGTGGAGTCCTGAGACGCCGAAGTTGTCGGGCTGGTCATCACCGGTGATCGAGATGGTGTCGAGGCCGGAGCCGCCATCGACGTGGTCGCTACCGTCGGAGGTGACCCAGAGGATGTGGTCGTCGCCGGGCCCTCCGGTGATCGTGTCGTCTCCGTGGCGGGCATCGAGCACGTCGAAACCGGGTCCTCCGTCGAGGCTGTCGTTCCCGGTGCCGCCCTGGAGGTAGTCGTTTCCGCCATCGCCTCTGAGGACGGCGCGGACGCTGAACGCTGCCGCCGATCCCGGTGCACCGTCGATGATGATCGTGTCGTTGCCGGCACGACCGTGAACGACGATGCGGTCAACGCGGTCGCGCAGGATGGAGCTCACCGCGTCGCCGTCGAACCCGTTGTTGACGACGATCATCGCCGGCTCGCTGGCGGGCGAGTCGATGACGATGACGTCGTCGTGGCGGGTGCCCTCGACCGTGAGGGTGCGATCGTTGAGCTGTGTCGTGACGGTGTCGGTGATGGTCGGGGCCGGTGGCGCGGCGAGAGCGTTCGTCGGGACCAGCGATGCGGTGGTGAGGGCGAGGAGGAGTCGGATGTGGTGTTGCATCGGGGTTGTGCTTTCGGGTCAGTGGACTGTGGTTGTGCGGCGGGCGGTGACGAGGAGTCGGTTGGCGCCGATCTTGAATGGCTCGCCGGAGGGTCCGGCGTTGAAGGTCAGATCCGTGAAGCCGGCGTGGGTGAGGAGGTCGGCGATCTGGGCGACGGTGTGCACGTGGTGCAGGGCGGTCGCCTCGAATCGTTCGTCGCCGCGGCTGAAGATGTAGTGGCTGATGAGTCGGCTGTTGATGGCGTCGTAGGTGTTCGAGCCGGTTGCGGTGATGTCGCCGATGGTCAGGTCGCGCGGTTGGTCGTCGACGAAGCCCGGCAGGACGCTTTCGGCGGCGGCCGAGTGGTCGATGACGAGGCCGCCGCCGGGACGGATCGACGAGGCGAGCGCGTCGAGGAACACACGGGTCCCGTCGAGGTCGAGGTATCCGAAGCTGTTCCCCATGCAGATCGCAGCGTCGAACGACCCACCGGCGGGGATGGATCGCATTTCGCCGACGACCAGCTCGACGCTCAATCCTTTCCGGCTCGCTTGCTGCCGCGCGTGATCGATCGCCTCTGTTGAGACGTCGTATCCGACGACGTGGTGGCCCCGAGCGGCCAGCGCGAGGGTGTGTCGGCCGCTGCCGCATGGCACGTCGAGGACGCGGGATTCGGCCCGGAGTCGGAGGCGTTGCTCGATGAAGTCGACGTCGGCGGCGGTCGCTGCGTCGTCGACGGCGCGTCGCCAGAACTCGTTGGGGAGGTACGTGAAGAAGGTGTCGTACCAGTCGTCCTCGATGTGATGGGGCTGGTGGTCGGTCATGTGATGCTCCTTTCATTCGACCGGCCGGAAAGGATCGAGCGGTCGTGGTCGAGTTCGGTGATGGGGCTCGGAGTGGCACGTGGCGGTGCGGGTCGCAGGAGGGCGTCGATCGTTCGATCGAGTTGCTCGCGTGCGTGGTCGGTGGACCACCATCTCGAGATCGGGACACCGTCGGGGCGGACGAGCAGGGCGCCGCCCGGGCGGTGAAGTCCGAGGGCGTGTGCCGCCGATGGCGGGAGTCGCATGACGTCGATCGGTACTGGGCTTTTCGACGCTCTTGCTGCGTCGTGCCAATCGGAGGTGTCGTCCGTGGTGAGCAGCGTGAGCGCGGGGCCGATGAGGTCGAGGGTGGAAACGTCGGGGCGAACCCAGGCGTGGGGCAGTCGACCGCCGAGGTCGAGGAGCATCTCGGAAACGACGGCACGGCAGAACCCTTCGGGATTCGCTGCGCGAGCGACGCTGTCGGCGACGACCGGCCGGACCTCGGCTTCGTAGGTCGAGAGAAACGACGGAGGCGCCCAGCCGCGGGCGACCCACGTGAGACGCCAGGCGAGGTCGTGTCCGCTTCGAATCGCGAGTGCGAGTCCGTTCCCGCCTCGCGGTGTGACACGGTGGGCGGCGTCGCCCGCGAGGAACACTCGACCGGACGAGAAGCGCTCAGCCATCTGGGCGGCTGACCGGAACGGTCCCGATCGATCGATCGTGATCTGGAGGTCGGCGACGCCGGACGCAGCGATGATCCGGCGTCGCAACGCCTCGGCTTCGCCGACGACGTCCGCGTCGTCGCCGGGCTCGAGCACGATGCCGAACTGCCAGCGTCGTGGCTGCCCGGTCGGGATCAGGACACCGGTGCCGTCCGGGTGCTTGATCGAGTACAGCGCGTAACGATGGGGGCCCAGTACTGGCCACAGATCGGCGCTGAACTCGACGCTGAGGCCGGCCATCATGTCGTCGGGGCCGATCATGCGAATGCCGAGTGCATGACGAATGCTGCTGTGCGCCCCGTCCGCGGCAATCACGAAGTCGGCGAGCACCACCTCGGTCGTCCCGGTCCGGGCGTCACGGGTTGCGATCTCCACGCTGGCGCTTCGTTCGACGATGCCTGTCACCTCCACGCCTCGCCTGATGCCGGCGGTGGGCAGTGTGCCCAGGTGGGCGAGCAGCACCCGTTCGATGTGATCTTGGGCGACGCGCGCTGGCGCAGTGGGGCTCACGACGACGGCCTGCTCGCGAGTTGGGACGTTCATCACTCGACGTATGCCATTCGCCGCCTCGCTAGCTGTGACCGTTTCGAGGACCGCGAGGTCGACGTCGTCCGCACCCTCGAGGATCGCGCTCTCGAGTCCCCAGGATCGCATGAGCTCCATGTGGCGCAGGCTGAGCCCCACCGCTCGGGGAAGCGATGACGGATGTGTTCGCTGCTCGAGCAACGTGACATCGACGCCGGCGTGGGCGAGCGTCACAGCGGTGACGAGGCCGGCTGGCCCTGCTCCGACAACTGCGACCGACGTCGTCGGTCGGTTCGGCGGTCCGGACGCGGTGCGAGCGGTGTAGCCGGTCATGGCCGGTCGCCGCCGAAGTAGGCGCTGATCGCTTGGGCGAACCCGTCCGGGTCGCTGATGTACGCCTCGTGCTGGTCGGTGTCGATGACGACTGCCTCGTGGCCGATCAGCTCGGAGAGGCCAGCGCTCGCAGCCGCGACGATCTCGTTCGGAGCGGTGCCGACCGCCAGGGTCACTCGAGCGTCGGCGAACTGTTCCTTCTGGAAGCGACGGAGCGTGATCGTCGGGTCGTCGCGGACCATCGGCTCTGCGTTCGCACGTGCCGCAGCGAAGAGCGGATCATCGACGGCGACGGGGAAGCCGACGATCACCGACAGCAGGAGCGCCTGGGCTCCGACGAAGTCGCCTGGGTGTTGGTCGAGGTACGTGTCCAGTTGCTCGACGATCTCGGCGGTGAAGGCATCGCCACCGGGAACGACGCCGGCCGCCGGCGCCTCCCAGACGAACGCATCGGCGACGACATCGGGGTGACGTGCTGCAAGGTCGAGAGCGATCACACCGCCGGAGCTCAAGCCGACGACCTGCGCGGGACCGAAGCCCAACGCACGCAAGAGCGCAGCGGCGTCATCCGAGTGTTGCTCCGCTCCGGAGCCGGGCCAGTTGTCCCTCCCGGAACCGCCGGTGCCACGCCGGTCGTAGGTCACGACGAGGTGTCCGGCCGCTGCGAGCCGGTCGGCGAACGGGCCGAGCATGCTCGAGTCTTCTCCGGCACCGTGGATCACGAGGACGGGCTGTCCTCGCCCACGGAGGTCGACAGCGAAGGTCGTGCCTGCTGCATCGACCAGACGATGCTCATCGACCCAGGCTGTGGTCGGGTCGGGGGTGGATGTCGGGGATGCAGTGTTCGGCACGTTCGGCGTTCCTTGCGTGTCGGGGGAGGGTTCGTTCGCACAGGCAGTCACGAGGCTCAGCGCGGCGCCGAGTGCGAATGCGATGCGGGGGTGGTGGTTCATCTCTACTCCATTCGACAAGACAGCATGTCTTGCGAAGTCTCAGCATGAGCGTTGAATGGACACGATGTCAAGTGAAATGTGCGAAGATGTCCGCATGGCAACCCGCAAGTACGAGCAGCGAGTACGAGCCGAGTCCGCTGAGGAGACGCGCCGGGGCATTCTCGAGGCCGTGGGTCACTGTCTGCGCGACGCCCCGAACGAGCCGCTCAGCGTCGACCGCGTCGCCCGGCTGGCCGGCGTGGCGAGGTCGACGATCTACCTCGTGTTCGGGTCGAGATCCGGACTGCTCGAGGCGTTCGCCGAAGACCTGTGGGCACGTACCGGGCTGGGTGACGTCAGCGCAGCCGTTGCGAGTGACGATCCCCTGACCCACCTTCGCGATGGCATTGCTGCGGCAAGCCGGATGTTCGCCGCTGAGCGCGACGTCTACCGGGCGTTGTTCTCCATGGCCCACGTCGACCCGGCGTCGGTCGGTGTGACGGTGCAGCGGATGGAGGACGACCGCGCCGGAGGTATGGCGTACCTGGCACAGCGACTCGCCGACGCCGGCGCCCTCCGCACAGACACCTCAGTGGTGGACGCCACACACATCCTCGCCGTCGTCACCAGCTTCGAGAGCCTCGACCAACTGATTGCCGGGCGAGGGATGTCCCTCGACGATGCGATCGTCGTCCTCACCGCGATCGCCGAGCGTTCGGTGTGCGAAGGTGGACGGACTCGAGCGAGCGCACCCCCCCGACGGAGGGCGGCCACATCACCTCCGCGCAGCTGAAGGCCGAGAGTGCCGACTTCGGCTCCGCGCACGCCCAGCCTCTCTGACTCGGATGCCGCAGAGGGCGGCTGGGTGTCGTCGACTGCGTCTGATTCCCTATCGGGGATCGGGTGTCAAGCGGTTCGTTGCTTGACCGTGGTGTCTGGTCGCCGCGACGATGGTTGTTGGGGAAGGTCGCCCCGTTTGTCGACCCTTCGGGCGTCTGACTTCACATGTGCCTCGAGCACTTGCTGGGGGCCTTCCCCATCTTCTTGCTGCGCCGCCGGGCTCGGACTTCGGGTGGGATCGTCCACTGTTCGGCGATGATCGCCTTCGCTTCGGTCGGGTCGACGGGCCGGCCGTCGGTGTCACAGATGACGTAGGGCATGCCACGGTTCATCACCGCCCAGAAGCGTTCAGCCAAGTTGGCGGCGACAACACAGTTCGCGCCGAGATGGTCCTTGCCGCGTTCGACCATCTGGACGTGGTAGATCCGGGCGAGTTGCGGGTCGAGCTTGCGGGCATGGTCGGCGGCACGGATCAGGGTGGTGCGCAGCAGCGTCGACCCGGCTTTCGACATCGGTTGTCCTTTGCGGTCGGTGTCACCGGTTTCCGACGCGCGTGGGGTGAGCCCGGTGAACGACCGGAACTGTTTCCCGGTCGGGAACCGTGCCGGATCACCTATCGCTGCCACGAGAGCGGGCCCACCGATGTCGGCGACCCCGGGCAGGGAGCGGGCCAGTTGGCACGGATCGACCCACCGATACGCCTTCTCCCGTTCGACCGCGTGGACGGCAAGCTCGGCCTGCACGGCTCGAAGGAGACGGACTTCGGTGGCGACCTCGGCCGCGAGGTCAGCGAACGCGACTGCTGGATGCCCGGCGTAGAGCTCGACGGCCGCTTCGGCGGCGGCGATCCACTCGATCGCACGATCCTGGCCTTGATGGTTGTTCGATGCTGTGGCGATCACCGACGTGATCCGGTTGACCCCGGCGGTGAGCAGCACATTCGGATCGGCGTAACGCTCGAGCACGGCGAGGTCGGCGGCGCCGAGATCACCGGTCAACGGGGTCATCGGGAACAGCTGGCGGACCAGGTCCTTGATCCGCACCTTGTGCTCCGACGACACACGAGTCAACCGGTCCGTTGCCCGCACCCGACGATCCAACGCGGCCCGCTCCGCCCCCGCAAGCTCGAGCGGACGCAACCCGGCCGGGTCGATCAACCGCGCTGGAGGCTGCGGGTGCCGTGTCGCAGGTGCCTTGTGAGGTGACTGCGCAGGCGATCGAGCCGTTCGCGGTTGACGTGTGCGCGCACCGGCGGGACGTGACCCGAGA
The DNA here is from genome assembly GCA_029782335.1 of Actinomycetes bacterium. Lineage (GTDB taxonomy): Bacteria > Actinomycetota > Acidimicrobiia > Acidimicrobiales > Microtrichaceae > JADLFH01. The sequence continues at coordinate 19,154 of JAKOVA010000161.1, forward strand.
TGAGAAGCGCGGAGTTCGTCGTCATCAACGATTGACGTCGACGGGACTCGCCGACGCAGCCGGGACGCGTCGCCGCAAGTCTGGCGACGCTCCGTCGATCTGCTCAGCGAGGACCAACTCGCTGCGTTCACCGGCGTCACCGAGACCTTGGTCGCTGCGTTCAACCAGCCTCCGCTCCCACAGCCGGCGGTCCGCGAGGTCGGTGATGTCGGCGAACGACGCTTACGCGCGGGCCATGCCACCTGGGCGTGTACGCGTCGTTCGGGACTCACCGACGATCGCCGGGTGGGCTGGATCCCGCTCCGACCCGATCCTCGATCTCGATCGTGACGGTCACGCCTCGTTGTCGCATGCGTCCAGGCCGAGCTCGCCGGCGATGCGGGCGGCGGGGCGGTAGGGGTCGTCGTTCGAGGCGAAGAACGCCGGTCCGCCGAGGGCCTCGATGTCGTCGGATCCGGCGTCGAGAGCGGGAAGGGGCGCGGCGACGTCATCGGCGATCGATGACGGCTCGTTCAACTCGTCGATCTCGTGGGCAACTGTGCGGGTTCGCCGCACGATTTCGTCGGCGGCGGCCTCGGCCGCCGCTTCGCCCGGCAATCCGTCGGCGAACAACGGGCCGACGACCTGTGCGAGCGCTTCGTTGTGTGCGACGCACAAGTCGTTCACGGTCGTGATCCAGGTCGCCAAGCTGAGGCGAGTACCGGGCGCAGCGTGGGTCGCGACGACCGGGTGACCGGTGCTGTGGGTTCGCTCGTCGCCACCGCAGGCGGCGACGAGCGTGATCGGGGCAGCGATGGCCAGGCGGACTGCAGTTCGGGCGATGCGGTGCATGGCGGCGGTCGTTCGTGATTGGTGATGGCGGTTGGTCGATGGCAGTCGGGATGGCGCAGGGCTATACGTCCAGCGGTTCGGGGGCGTGGATGCCGCGTAGTTGCGGGTCCACGATCACGACCAGCTCGCCGCGCATCCCGTCGGGGTCCTCGAACCAGAGCGCATGGAATGCGCCGAGGTCGTCGACCCGCCCGTCGGTCGCGCCGCGCTCGATCAGCCGTTGTCGTAGCTGTTCGAACGCTGCGGGCGAGTCGGCGCTTAGCGCGAGGTGATCGAGGTGACCTCGATCGAACATCGCAGCTCGGCCGGAGCCATGGGAGCTGTCGAGGACCTCGGCGGGGTGGATCCAGGAGTCGTCGCCGGTCCGCAGGATCGCGTGTCGGAACGCCGGCGTCGTCTCGTGGAACACGACATCGATGTCGAATACCTCGGTGTAGAAGGTCACGAACCGGTCGAGGTCGTCGGTCATGACGGCGATGTGGTTGATGCCTCGGACGAGGTTCATCACGGGCCTCCTGTGTGTGGAGAGGGATGGATCGATGGATCACGGCTTCGTCGCCGTGACGAGCAGGGTCGCGCTGGCGAACTCGACGCCGCTTGGGCCCTCGTGTTCGACCAACACCGAATGCAGGACGTCGCTCAACCGTTGACGGTCGATATCGCTGCGACCGTCGAGCATCCAGCCGAGAAGTCCGAGCACGAAGGCGTGGGCGTCGTCAGCGTCGGCGCCGTAGTGCATCGGTGCCTCCAGGGCGTCGATCTGCACGTGGTCGAATCCGGCGGCCTGAAGCACGTCGCGCACGTGGTCGGGTCGGCTGAGTGAGAACGGGGCGGGCGCGGTCTCCGGCACGGGGCGGCCGGTGAGCGCGTCCACGAACGCACCAAACCACTCGTTGCGTTCGGCGGGCTGCCAGGTCAACATCGTCAACCGTCCGCCACGACGCACGGCCTCGTGAATATTGGAAAACGCCGCCACCGGATCTGCGAAGAACATCGTTCCGGTCCGGCTGATCGTCAGGTCGAAGCCGCCGGTGAACCGGTGCACCTGGGCGTCGGCCCGCTGGAACTCGACGTTGGCCAAGCCCTCGCGTTCGGCCAGCCGCTGGGCAACCTTGATCATCTGTGACGACAGGTCGACACCGAGCACCTGCCCGTGCGGGGCTGAACGTGCGGCGTGGCGAGTGGTCTGGCCGGTCCCGCAGCCGATGTCGAGCACCCGGGAGTCGGCGTGCACGTCCGCAGCTGCGTCGAACGCAGCCGCATAGCCGCGCATCGAACGGTCGAAGCGCTCCGCGTGGGCAGCCCAGTAGCCGCCCTCCGCTCCGTCCCATGCGTCGCTCTGCGCCCGGTTGCCGTGCGCGACGTGGGCCATTGTCGTGTTCATGAGCGTCCTTCCTGTACTCTCCTTGGGAGTACACAATCTACTCCCAAGGAGAGCAAATGCCAACCGGTCAACCGACAACGACCACGTTCTCGGTCCTCTGCCTGCTGGCGGTGCGGCCGTTCAGCAGCTACGAGCTGACCCAACAGATGGTTCGCAGCGTCGGCAGAATGTGGCCGCGTGCCGAGAGCAAGCTCTACGAGGAGCCCAAGAAGCTCGTCGCCCTCGGCTTCGCAACCGCGAGGATCGAGCCGGTCGGCAAGCGTTCGCGGACGGTGTACGAGATCACGGAGCAGGGTCGCAAGGCGCTCGCACGGTGGCTCGAGGAACCGAGCAGCGGTCCCGTCCTCGAGTTCGAACAGCTGATCAAGGTCGCGTTCAGCGACCACGGATCTCGCGACGCCGCCCGGCGAACGGTGTCGGCGGCCAAGGCCTGGGCCGTCGAACGCAACGCCGAGAACCTCCTCGCCGCGACCGAGTACGCCGCCGGCAGCGGACCGTTCCAGCAGCGGGCCGCGCAGGGCATGCTCGCTGGAAAGTTCTTCACCGAGTTCTATGCGATGGTCGCGGCGTGGGCAGACTGGGCCGACCAGCAGATCGCTCAATGGCCTGACGATCCGGCGAAGGCCACCGCCGACCCGAACGAGCTCGCCGCGATACTCGCGCGCGCTCGATGGTCGGCGGCCTGACGTCGACCGACGTTCAGCCACCGACCTCGCGGCGCGACGGTCGTTCGCTCACCCACGCCGCTGGCCACCAGGGCTGTCCGGGGGCGGATCGCGCTGTTTGAGCCACCCTGGCACCGTGCGAATCATTTGGCGTCGATCCGCTCCACCCCGATGACGTCCTCGAGGCGCTTGGCGTCGACGAGCCCGAACGCGTGGCTGCCGCCCTTGCTGAGATGGCTGCTCGGCGTCGTCGGCCGCCGATGACACCGGCCACCCTCCTCGACCGGTTAGAGGTGACGATCCCGAAGTTCGTCACCCGATGCCGACCGCTCGTGTAGGCGGTCGTCCGCACCGGTGACGCCGGCGTCCCCGATGGTCCTCGTCCGCTCCCAAGCGTCTCGAGAGGCGGTGGTCGCGACCTGTCGGCGGGAGGCCGCAGCCAGCGGAGGTGGACCGCTCGGTCGGCAGCCCCTGTCAACGCGATGTCAACGCTCGTTCGACCCACGGCCTCCAACGAGCGCCTACGAAACCCCACGACCCGGACGGCCAGCGGCCGTGAGCAGGACGAATGCGGTCCGGTGCGCACCAGTGCACACGTTGACCGTCCCTCATAACCCGAAGGTCGCAGGTTCAAATCCTGCCCCCGCCACCAGCTGGAAGGCCCGGAAACGTTGAGTTTCCGGGCCTTCTGCGTTCTCCGGGACGTCGGCGGCAACTCGCCTTCTACCGGGACCTCTACCGGGTAGAAGTCGGTGGACGCAGCCGACACCGCCGACGAGGCCGCCGTCAGGCGGCGTCGCGGAGGAGCTGCGCGAAGGTGAGTGCGGCTTCGTGTTGCATGCCGGGGATGACGTGTTGGTAGGTGGCCATGGTGAACCCGGGGGTGGAGTGCCCGAGTCGTTCGGAGACGACCTTGACCGGCGTGCCAGCTTTGAGGAGCAGGGTGGCGTGGGTGTGGCGGAGGTCGTGGAACCGGATCGGTGGCAGCCCGGATCGGGCGACGAGCTTCTTGAACGCGTCCGACAGCAGCTGGGGGTGGGTCGGTTCGCCGTCGGGTCGGCTGAACACGTGGCCGGTCGGGTCGTCGGGATCGAACTCGGGGTCCTCGTCGGTTCGGCGTTGCTGCCAGTGGCGGAGGAGGGCGGTGGTGGTGGGGTCGAGGTTGATGTTGCGGCGGGCGGTGCGTGACTTGCCGCGGGTCTCGTGGAGCTCGTAGCCGACCGAGACGAGTGATCTTGTGACGCACAGCAGTCCTTGGTCGAGGTCGACGTCGCCCCATCGGAGTCCGAGGATCTCGCCGCGTCGCATCCCGGTGTTCGCGGTCAGCCATAGGGCGGTGTGGTAGCGGTGCTCGCGGGTGCCGGTGAGGAATTGGTTGAGCTGGGCGGCGGTCCACACCCTCGAGGTGGGGCTGGACAGCGGCCGTCGTTTCGGTGCGTGGGCGAGGCGGGCCGGGTTGGAGACGACGAGTCCGCGTCGGGTGGCGTCGTCGAGGGCGCGGCGCAGGATCATGTGGATCTCGACGATCGTCTTCGGGTTGAGGCCCCTCGTGCCGTCGGCGCGGCCGTGGTCGGCGAGCTCTGCGTAGAGCCGTTCGAGGTGATCGGGCCGGAGGCGTCGCAGCGGCACCCTGCCGATCGCGGGTGTGATGTGGAGGTCGATGTTGCGTCGGTACGAGTCGTAGGTGCTGGCCCGCAGCGTGAGCTTCTTGGATGGCAGCCAGCGTTGGGTGAGGTAGACGGCGACGGTGAGCGATGACCGTTCGTACCCGTCGTCGAGACGGCGACGGGCCAAGTCGATGGCGAGCCGTTGGGCGTCGCCGGGGTCGGTGCCGGCGGGGTGCCAGCGGCGTCGTTCGCGTCCGGTGATCGGGTCGGTTCCTTCATAGATGACCGCGTAGTAGCGGTCGCCCTTGCGTGCGACGTATCCCTTCATGATGTCCTCCTGGGTCATGTCCCGGCACGGTGCCGGCCGGTAGAAGACATCGGGAGACTGTGCGCATCCCTCCAGGCTGTCACCGCGGCAGTTCGGTGCGTTTTCCCGGCGAGCCGTTCTCCGACGAGGTCCCGTGGCCAGCGAGGAACACAGTTGACGCGGTCGACACTCAGTGAGTGCGCCACGACAGCGAATCACCAAGCCTCATCTAGCTAGCTAGTGCGGAGGCCTTGTCGAGTTCGGTGTTGGACGTCGCACGGAACAACCCGGAGGGAGGATCCAATGAGGTCCATCATGCGTACCGTCGTCGGAGCTCTTGCAGCAGCGGTACTGCTGTTCGCTGCAGCGCCGATCGCCGAGGCGGGCAGTGGGAACTACACGTTCCCGAACACATGCAACATCTACTGGCAGAACTCGTGGGGTGGCGGACAGGGATCCGCGTACACGTACGAGAACGCGAACTGCTCTGATCTCAAGGTCCAGATGTACGCCGATCCGTCTGGCGGCGGTCAGAACTGGCAGTGGTTCACCGTCGGCTACCTGGCGCAGTCGCAGGTGTACGTCGCGATCTACGTCGACCAGAAGCCCGGTACCAGCCGTCACTACGGCAAGAACACGAGCGGCGGCACCGGCTACTACATTGAGCGGGCGTTCTAGCCGCAGCTGCTCCCTGCGAGGGGTGGGGGTGTTCGCACTGACACTGCCGTTCCTCGTGGGGTGTAGCCGCAGTAGCTCGGGTGATGACGGCGCTTCCGTTGTCTCGGCCCCTCAGCCAGTAGCCGTGCCCGATGATGCCACCGGGCCGCCTGGTTCAGCGGTGCCAGACGACGGTGCAGCTCAGGTGGACCCTGCAACGGGTGGCTCGGTGAATGGTCCGGTCGACGCGACGGCTCTCGAGCAGACGGTCGTCGCATTCGCGTCGTGTGTGGGAGACCGCACGGTCATCCGCATCCGTTTCCGGAGCGACCCGTATGTCGGGCTCTCATATGCGATCGAGTCGCCGGAACCGGAGGTTGGGCCGGCCGCCGAGCAGGAGTGCGCCGCGTCCGCCAATCTCGACGCGGTGGTGTCGAGGTACCTTGCTGACCATCCGCTGGCGCCGGCCGATGAGCAGTTGGTGGTTGACCGCTTCGCTGCTTGTGCGGCCACTCTTGTCGCAGGCCCGGACCTTTCCGCGCTGCATCTCATCCGAGACATCGACGACCTTCAACAGCGAATCGGTGGGACACTGGAACAGGCTCAAGGCGAGGCGCTCAACACATGCAAGCTCGACGCCGTCTTCGGAACGGAACGAACCTTCGGCGGATGAACGTCGGTGCGGCAGCGGCGGTCGCACTGCTCGTCGCCGTGCCTGTCGTCGCCACGGCTTCCGTCTATCAGCGGTTGGCTCGATTGCCTGACGAACTCGAGCCTCCGGCTTCGCCGGTGGTCGCTCACGCGACACGGGTCATGAGCGACCGGCGGCGGTCGATCGCGGTTGATGTGTCGTTCGAGCCGGCCGTCGTCATCCGTGCGCCCGACCACGAGGGCGGGATCGTTCAGGCGGTGCTCGTGAAGTCCGGAGACCCGCTCAACGACGGTGACCCGGTGCTTCGTGTCGATGGTGTCACGCTCTATGTCCTTCGTAGTCCCGAGCCGATCACCCGGACGTTGTCGTTGAGGAGCGTCGGGGCGGATGTCATTGAGTTGGAGACGTCGCTTGCCGCCTCAGGTTGGTTCGAAGGAGTGCCCGACGACCGCTTCGACGAAGCGACCGAGAGCGCCTTGGAACACCTTCAGGCGGTCAGCGGTTACGCCCGCCCCGACGGGGTGTTCCGGCCAGCCGACGCGGTGTGGGTCCCGATCGACGCAGCCCAAGCTGTGTCAACGGTGGCGGTGGCTGCGGGGCAACGACTTCCCGCCGCCGGCGAACCGATCGCTCGTCTCCGACAGGCCCCGACGACCGTCACGACCGACCCGCCCTTCGAAACCGATGAGGTGATGGTCGTCAGTTCCCTCGCTGGCGGGCCGATCGTGCCGAAACCTGACGGCAGCCTGCCTGACAGCGCAGTGCGCGAGATCGTTGGTGCCATTCAGGCGGGCAGGATCGAGCCCGACCGACCGCCGACCACCACGAGCGATGGCGACGTCGTCGAATTCGCGTTCACGGCAAGCGCCCGCCTCGCCGAGCCAATCGAGACGATCGTCGTCCCGATTGGCTCCGTGATCTCTGATCGGTCGGGGACTGCATGTCTGTTCGTTGTCTCGAGTACGGGTGCGTGGACTCCGTTCCGAACGACGGTGACCGATAGTGACCTCAACTCGGTCACGATCGTGCCTGGCCCACCTGACGACACTGGTCTGTTGACGAATCCGCTCGACGTGCTGAAGGACCCTCGGTGTTGATCGAAGCGATCAACATCGAGCACCGATTCGGCAGTCGTGCCGTTCTGTCAGGCTTCTCCCATGCCTTCAGCACGGGTAGCACCGCCATCGTCGGTCCATCTGGATCTGGCAAGACAACTCTGCTCTGCATCCTCGGTGGTCTCCTACGGCCAAGCTCAGGCGAACTTCGCGTCGACGGGCATGCGGTGTCATCGAAGTGGAGCGATCGTGTCGCATGGGTACCGCAGTCACCGGTCGCGTCAATGCGTAGGACCGCACTCGAGAACATTGTTCAAGGTGGATTGAACCGGCCCAGCTCACGACGCGTTGCGATTGAAGACGCAGCATCAATAGCCGCCGACTTGGCGCTGAACGATGTGATGCGCCGGCCTGCCCGCCTGCTGTCGGGCGGTGAGCTTCAACGAGTCGCCATCGGACGCGCCCTCAACACGCGACTGCCGGTGATCTGTGCCGACGAGCCGACAGGTCAACTCGACGCCAGGACCACCCGACAAGTGCTCGACTGCATGTTCACGGCTCTTCGCAACCATGACCGCCTCGTCCTCATCGCGACGCACGACGAGGAGGTGTGGAAGCGATGCGACAGCGTGATCGAGATGTCAAGTCAGTGAGCGGTCATCGGTGGCAGAACCGTCATCTCGCCAGCGAGGTCCTCGCAAGCCTGCGAGCTGATCACGTTCGCAACCTGCTCACCTTCGTCGTCGTGGCGGTGGCGTGCGGCACGGCTCTGTGGACGGAGTCTGCCAACGTCACTCGGGCCCTGCAAGCCGATCGCGAGCTTGTGGATGCTGGCAGGAACGTGTTCGTGGTTCGTCCCCTGACGCCGACCGAGGAGCCGACGGTGGATCGTGGGCTGTGCGACTCGCTCAACTCCTTACCTCAGGTCATCGCGGCCGGCGGAATCACGGATCGGGGCTACGTGAGTATCGCCCACGCGCCTGGCCTGCCCTTGTTGTTGCTGCAGGGCTCAGGCAGGGTCGGGCGCGTCCTCGACCCCACGCAGTCGGCGCAGACCTACCCACTGCTTGCCGAGCGCGCTGCTATCCAGGCCGGAGTCGCAGAGTCAGCGCCGGTGACCGGAGCTGAGGTCGCCGGTGAGGTGATGTGGTTCAATCCCAGCCGTCACCCGCGCGGCGCGATCGTGCTGCTCGCGGGCACCAACGAGAAATCTGTCGATGAGTGCTGGTTCGAGGTCGTCCCGAGCGCACGCGACTCAGCGCAGCGCGTCGCGACGGTCAGATTCCAGAACACCGATGGTCTCGGCGTTGCCCCGCTACTTCCGGCGGTGACTCTCCAACAGGACCCGGCATCAGATCTCGCCGCCTGGATCCGTCAGCGCGTTCCTCTTGCGATCGGAGTCGGTGTCGGGCTCGTCTTGCTCCTGCGGGCCACCCTGGACCGCGACACCATCACGAGCATGCGGCTCGCTCACGCTGCGCCGTGGCAGATCGTCGTGATCTACTTTCTCGAGATTCTCGTCGTCACTGGTGCGGCTCTGGCAATGGGCGTAGCGACAGTCGCAGCCTCCCTGTCGGACCCGCTGGAAGCCGAACAACTCGGCGTTCGAGCGGCCGTCGTCGTGTGGCTCGCCACCGCAGCCGGAGCGTCCATCGGGATCGTCAACGTGCTGCGACGAAACCTCGCCACGCAGGTGAAAGATCGCTGACTCGAGGCCGCATCCGCCAGGTCGCACCCACCCCGGCGGTGCGGCTGCGATTGATTTCCGAACGTGGCCCGGCGTGCTACGACGCGCCTTTGTGTTCGGGCTGACTCGGCAAATAGTCAGGCGATGTAGACGCTGCTCACGCGATTGTCCCAGCCTGTCAACATCGCCGTTGCCGACGCGTTCGCGCCTGTGCCACCCGGGTAGAGGGGGCTGCCGCCGTTCGCGCCGTCGTAGAAGTACGAAGCACACGCGCCGACCTTGTAGCTGCTGGTGTCGTTGTCGAATCCGTACGCCGAAAGGTTCAAGTACACACCTCGGGTGGTGAGCTGAAGAACGGCCCCACCGTATGAGGTCGATCGATAGAGCCGAAGTGAGTTCGCACACGATGCGAGAGGGACGATGGCCATCGAGGCCATGCTTGCCTTGGCTGCACGGTCCATCTCCGCCTCACTGCGGTAGCACGTCGCGGTGACACCGTCGCTGGAGCAGGCCTCCGCTCCTCCCCAGCCTTCGGAGAGGTCGATCCACTGACCGTCGAACCACGCGAGCACACCTTCTTCGTCTGCGACCGAAGCCCGGGCAACCGAGTGGCCTGGGACGCCAACGGTGAGGAGCAGGGTGCACATCAGGACCACGCGTGAGCAAGTGCGGAACATCTTGGGGACCTCCTGGCTAGGGAAACTTCACGACCCGAACGACGCGTGTCGTCACATCGATGGCTGCTTTGGCGCACGACGCGCCAACAGAGTCCGAGCGGATCTCGACCTCCCAGCCGGCGAGTCCGGACTCGTCCACCAGTCGCTGCACGATCGCAGCGACGTCGTCCACGGTGGCACATGGCGCGAGGTTGACATCGTCGGTGATGCGCTCCTGGAGGGCCACGATCGCCTGGTTCTGCGGGTCGAGCACAGGTTCTGCATCTACGAGGCCGGCCTGCGCGCAGGTCCTGTCGTCGCCCGGGTACACCGAAATCACACCGGACTCTGAGACACACGCGACGAGCGCTGGAACCACGTCAGCGGCATCCGTCGGCTCGGCGAATCGACCGGTCGCCCAGAGGTCGCTGCACGCTGCAACTGGGTTGTCGGTCGGTTCGACAACGATGACGTCGGCGTCGTCGCCGACGCTGTCGAAGCAGGCGATGCCGGCGAACGGCTGGGTCGGTTGGCCTGACCGCACGATCGCCGCAACTCCGACCGCCCCGCCCGCCACGACGAGCGCGCTCAGGACGCCGCCCGCGACCAGCTTCCGTTGCCTCTTCCGCGTGCTTGCCTGGACCCGTGCCATTCGCGAACCGGACACGATGTCAGCGACTACCCCGTCCACAAAGCTGGCCGGCAATGGCGTGCTGGCGTCGGCCCACACCTCGGGGTGCTCGCGAATCCATTGTGCGATGACATCGATCTCGTCGACGTCCTGGGGGCCGCCGCGACCATCGTGATGGGGCTTGTTCATGGCTGTGTCCTTGACCGCACCGGCTCATCGGCCGGCACTCGAAACTGCTGTCGGAACGCGATCCGAGCGACCATCAGTCGCTTCCGCGCAGCGCCCGGACTGACGCCGAGCTCGCGACCGATCGAAGGTCCGTCATGCCCCAGCGCATCCAACACCAGCACCTGTCGATCCACGACCCGAAGCTGCACGAGCGCTTCGCTGATGGCAGTCGAGGTCGCGTCCTCCTCGGCGCGCTGCTCCGCCTCGAGCGCTGCCTCTTCTGGCGAAGTCGACGGCTCCATCGGTTCGCGCAGCACACGTTCGAGCATCCGTCGCCACGATGTGCGCCGTCGTGCGTGGTTCGCAGCGAGATATCCCGCCGTGCGGATCAGCCAACCTCGCTGCTGGCCCTCCGACAGCTGGGACAGGTCGTCCAGCCGGAGGAAAGCAACCTGAAACACATCTGCCCAAAGCTCACTCACGTCCTCACGGTCGCGCTCGACACGCGACAAGACGACGCGCACCGTCTGCCCGTGCGCGTCAATGAGAGCCCGCAGGTCCTGCTCGCGATCAGGCAGTTCGTCAGCCACGGCACTCGTTCCGTCACCCGTCGACCAGGTGCTCGTGGTTCAAGTGTCGCACCGGACGAAACTGTTCCGGGGCGCTACCCAGCTCACCTATCCCGCAGGCTCGAGCGGAATCACCGTGATGGCCAAACCGGAAGGCATCACTCCCGCGAGATCCGACACCAAGCGATCAGCGAACACCGACGCGGCGAGCGGCCCGCCGAACGGTCCGAACACGCTCGCCAGCCCGCTCGATCGGTCGACGACATGCACGACGTGCGGCAGCTCCAAGCGTTTTGCCTCACACGCGGCCATCATCGCATCGACCCGCGCGGCAACCGACGAGACAGGAACAACAGACCCCCGCTTCAACTGCCGCCGCACGGCGCCCAGGCCACGTAGACCATCAGCTCGAAACTCGGGGGGGTGTCCCTGTCTTGTTGTCAAGCGGCTGGGGCGAGGTTCGTCGTCCGGTGGGGGTCGTACGCGGTGCGGTTGGTGAGCATGGCATGGATGAGGTCGCAGCGGCGGCGGGCGACGCAGATGACGGCTGCGTTGTGGTCTTTGCCTTCGGCGCGTTTGCGGGCGTAGTAGGCCTTGGCGGCCGGGTCGTGTTGGGTGGCGACGAACGCGGCGAGGAACATCGCGTTCTTCAGTCGGTGGTTGCCTCGTCGTGATGCGGCGGCGTTGTTGATGCTTTTGCCGGACCGCTTGTCGACGGGTGCGAGGCCGGCGTAGGCGGCGAGTCGGCTGCCGTTCGCGAACCGGGCGGGGTCGCCGATCTCGGCGAGGGTTCGTGCTCCGGTCCTGGGCCCGAACCCGCAGAGGGTCACCAGGACCTGTCCGAGAGGGTGCTCGAGGAACACCTTCTCGATCTGTTTCGCGAGCTGGTCGCGTTGGGCGTGGAGCCGGTCGAGGTCGGCGACGAGGCCGGTGATGATCTCGCCCCAGGTGTCCTCGCCGGGAAGCGAGACGGTCTGCGCGGCGAGCGCGGCCGTGACAGCTCTGAGCGTCTTGTCGGCCGATCGTGGTGACCGTGACGCGACCGCAGCGCGGATCGCGGTCGGGCCGGCGGCACGCAACGCGGTGGGTGTCGGGTGTCGGCCGAGCAGGGCCCGCACGCCGGCGATGGCGAGCCGATCACCGATCGCACGCTCGAGAGCTGGGCTGATGCTCGTCAGCGCGTCCCGGCAGCGGTTCGTTGCCCGGTTCACGTCTTCGGCCAGATCGACGTCGCGGCCGTTGAGGATCCGCAGCTTGCCGAGGAGTTCGTCGCTCAACGCGATCCAGGCGAGCTGGTCGACGTGACGGCGAGCGAAGTCCGCGAGCACCCACGCGTCACGCGGGTCGGTCTTCGCTGCGCCTGCGTAGAGCTCGGCTGCTCGCCGCATCTGCAACCCGGTCACGTACGCGACCGGCACCTGGCGGGCGTGCGCGATCGTCAGCAGCAACTGCGCCGCGGACGACGGCATGTCGATCACCAACGCCACCCGGCCATGGTGGGCGGCGTCGTCGAGCAGCCGCTCGATCACCGCCTGATCGTTGAGGACTGGCCGGGCGAACACCTCCCGGCCGTCCACGGTGATCGCTTGCGCGTAGTGGTCCTGCTTGGCCATGTCGACACCGACGAACACGTCGATGACCAGCTGATCGATGGTCCCCATGCCCCTCCTCGAGTCGTGCGCTGCCCGATGCTCGAACGGTGCGACCGCCATCAACCACCTTACGAACCAGCCCCGAAGCGCATGTCCCTGTCAGAGGTCAGTCGCACCCGGACAGCACGGGTGGCAACACCCCCCAGGCCATCAAGTGACAGGGGCAGACAGCCCTGCCCGCACCGCCGAGCACCAACCCGATCATCACAACCAGGTCAACGAACAAGGTAAGGGGTCTTCGCCCAGCCCACTACCTCCACCTTCCTCGTTGCCACTGCCCTTCAAGTGTCAGGCAGTCCGTGCCCGTTCCTCGGCGCCGTCAACCTCTCAGTGACTGTCGCGAAAGTTGTGCCTGCGCGTCAGGCGGGTGCGAGGCGCCGTAGGAGGAGGCGGCTGTGGGCGGCCCAGATGAAGCCTTCGACGACTTCGGGGCAGCGTTCATAGTCGACTTGGAGACGGCGGTGATTCATCGTCCACGCCCACGAACGCTCGACGACCCAACGGCGCGGCAGGACATGGAAGCCGTGCGGGTGGATCTTGGTGACGACCTCGGTCGCGACGTGCCGCTGCCGGCAGTGGGTGATGAACGCGTTCTTGAACCCGGAGTCGCACCACAGCTTGGCGAGCCGGCCGATCTTGGCGCGGGCCTTGTCGAACACGGCGATCCCACCCTGGTTGTCCGACGCCGACGCGGCAACGACTTCGACCGCCGAGCAGCAGGCCGAGGGTGTCGACGATCCCGAACGTCTTGCGGCCCATGATCCGCTTGCCCGCGTCGAACCCCTTGCCCGACTTGGGAACCGTCTTGGTCGCGCGCACGCTGCGGGCATCGATGATCGACCCCGACGGGTCCGGCTCGCGGCCCTCAGCCTCACGCACCAGCCCGCGCAACCGGTCGGCGATGCGCTCCCAGGTGCCGTCACGCGACCAGCGCAGGTGCAACCGGTGCACGGTGTTCCAGTTCGGGTACACCGCCGGCAGCGCACGCCACTGACAACCGGTCGCGGCGACGTACAAGATCGCGTCCACGACCCGGCGCCGGTCCACGGTCGCGGGGCGTCCCATCTCACCGGGTCGCCACCACGGCTGCACCAGATCGGCGATCAACGCCCACTCCGCATCACTCAAATCGCCGTGCGTCGGCCGCCACGCAGGAACAGTCGGGAGCGAACGTTCAGTCACAAGTCGATTCTATCGACCCCAACCACCCGAACCCCGCCGATCTGCACCCCAAGCTGGGCCAACTATGCGAACAGCCTCT
>JAKOVA010000165.1 GCA_029782335.1 Actinomycetes bacterium
CCACCACCTGCGCGGTCACATCGAAGAAGGTGTTGATGACGGCTTCGACGTCCTTCTTCGACAGCTCCGTCCGCCGTGCGATCGTCTCGACCAGCTCTGTCTTGTTCATGGGTTCGGCCTCCATCGGCGCTCAAATGACACTGATGTAAGACCGTACTCGAAAACCGCGCCGTTCTGCGGTTTTCGGCGATTTCCGAGCCGACTACCCCGCGTCGAGCGCGGCACGGAACTCGGCCACCAACTCGCCGACCGCGTCGGGTGATCCGGTCTCGAGCATGCGCCGGACGAAGGCGGACCCAACGACGACCCCATCCGCCACCTCGCACACCTCGGCGGCCGCTGCGGGCGTGCCGATTCCGACGCCGACGAGCACCGGCAGGTCGGTGACCTCCTTCGCCCGAGCGGCAATGACCTTCGCACTCGAAGCGAGGGAGTCGCGCGCCCCGGTGATGCCCAACAGGCCGACCGCGTACAGGAACCCCCGCCCTCGCGCGCAGATCGCATCGAGACGCTCATCAGGTGTGGTCGGCGCTGCGAGGAGAATGGTCGCGACGCCTGCGGTATCCGCTGCGTCCGCCCACGCGCCCACTTCTTCGAGCGGAATGTCAGGCAGGATCGCCCCGGACACCCCCACCGCCGCGCACCGCGACGCGAACCGTTCCCAGCCGAAGCGGAAGACCAAGTTGGCGTAGGTCATCACGGCGAGGGGCACGCCGATGTCGAGCGTCGCGAGCCGATCGAGGATTCCCGGCGGTGTCGCGCCGGCCGCGAGCGCGACGTCGTTCGCCTGTTGGATCACCGGGCCGTCCATCACCGGGTCAGAGAACGGGATTCCCACCTCGACGGCATCTGCTCCAGCGTCGGCAGCCGCGGCGAGTGCAGTGGTCCAGTCGCCGAGGCCGCCGGTGAGATACGGCACGAGGGTCTTGCGGCCGGCGTCGCGTGCCGAGCGGAGGGCCACTTCGATCGCGCTCATCGGAGGATCTCCATCATCCGCGCTCATCGGAGGATCTCCATCATCTGGGCAACGTCCTTGTCCCCGCGACCCGACAGGTTCACGAGCACGCTTCGACCCCGCAGCGAGGCGCGTTCGCGGCTCACCCATGCGATCGCGTGTGCGGGCTCGAGCGCCGGAATGATGCCCTCGGTCCGGGACAGCAACTGGAACGCTTCGATGACCTCCGCATCGGTGACGCTTGGATAGGTCGCCCTTCCGCTCGCAGCAAGGTGCGCGTGTTCCGGACCGACGCCGGGATAGTCGAGACCCGCAGAGATCGACGCTGCCTCCTCGACCTGGCCGAACTCGTCCTGTTTCAGGAACGACTGCATGCCGTGCACGATTCCGGGCACACCACCACCGACCGCAGCGCCCCCGGCCGGTTCGACGCCGACGAGTTCGCAGCGGTCGTCTGCGAACCCGGAGAAGATGCCAGCGGCGTTCGATCCCCCACCGACGCACGCGACCACCACGTCGGGCACGTCGCCGAGCAGTTCGATCGACTGACGGCGTGCCTCGATGCCGAGCACCCGGTGGAACTCCCGCACCATCCACGGGTAGGGGTGCGGACCCATCACCGAACCCAGGCAGTAGTGCGTGTTCTCGACGGTGGCGACCCAGTCGCGCATCGCCTCGTTCACTGCGTCCTTCAGGGTGCGGCTCCCCGATGAGGCCGGCTTCACCTCGGCGCCCAGCAGCCGCATGCGGAAGACGTTGAGCTCCTGGCGGGCCATGTCGACCTCGCCCATGTAGACGGTGCACTCCTGGCCGAGCAGCGCGGCGGCGGTCGCGGTCGCGACGCCGTGTTGGCCGGCACCCGTCTCGGCGACGAGCCGCCGCTTGCCCATCCGCTTCGCGAGCAACGCCTGGCCCAACACGTTGTTGATCTTGTGACTGCCGGTGTGATTCAGGTCTTCACGCTTGAGCAGCACCGTGACCCCGCCGAGTTCCGCACCAAGCCGCTCACAACGGGTCATCGGCGAAGGCCGACCCGCGTAGTGCTGAAGGAGTGCGTCGAGCTCCGAGCGGAACGACTCGTCGCCCCAAGCGTCGCGGAATGCCGCTTCGAGTTCGATGCATGCGGGCATCAGGGTTTCGGGCACGAACATTCCCCCGAATCGACCGAACCGGCCGGTCGGCCCAGGGTCTCCCATCACCGGAACGTCGGGCATCGTGCCATTCTCCGCGACCGGGCGGGTCCGGTACGAACTGGTTCCGGCGGCTGGTCGTTTCACAGGGCTCGGGCCGAAGCCCAAC
The DNA here is from genome assembly GCA_029782335.1 of Actinomycetes bacterium. Lineage (GTDB taxonomy): Bacteria > Actinomycetota > Acidimicrobiia > Acidimicrobiales > Microtrichaceae > JADLFH01. The sequence goes on from JAKOVA010000165.1 coordinate 2,255, forward strand.
TCGGCAGCGTCAGGCCGAAACTCCGGCCCGTGGCTGCCGAGAACCGGCCCGGGGTCGTTCAGGAGGACTCGTTCCAGTCGAAGGGACCCGGCCCGTCTGGCTCGGGGCGCTCCAACGCAGCAAAGGCGCTCCGCGCTCGACGACAGAAGGCCAGCACCTTGCGTGGATCCTTGATGCCCTCCGCGACCTCGACCCCGCTCGAGACATCGACTCCCCACGGACGAACCGTGGCGATCGCCTCGGCCACGTTCGCCGGCGTCAGCCCACCGGCGAGGATCAGACGCCGATCAACGGGCACGCCCTCTGCCAGTGACCAATCGAAGACCTCACCGCTGCCGGGGCTGGTGGCGTCGAGGAGCAACGCGTCGGCCTGATAGTCGTCAAAGCGTTCCACCGAGGGGGACCCGGCGGGAAAGGCGACGATCAGCGCCTGCACCTTCTGGGCGATCGCCCGAGCTTCGTTGGGCGTCTCGTGGCCGTGGAGCTGTACCGCGTGGAGGCCCGCCCCCAGCACCGTCTCGATGACCTGATCCGGGGACTGGTCGCGAAAGACCCCGACGGTCATCACCCCGTAGGGCAATCGACGGGTGATCTCACGAACTGCGCCGACGGTGACCTGGCGGGGCGACGGAGCGAACACGAAGCCGACCGCGTCGGCGCCGAGGGCGACCGACATGAGGGCGTCCTCTTCGTTGGTGATGCCGCAGATCTTCACCCACATGCGGCGACGAGGCTATCGAGCCACGTTCGTTTCGCCCCGGACCCCTCAGCGAGCGAGTCGCGGGGCACGCATCGCGGCGACCGCCGCCTTCGGGTCGCCGGCGGTGACGAGGTGTTCGCCGACGAGCACCGCGTCGTAACCCGCAGCGGCGAGCTCCGCCGCATCGGTTGCGTTCCGCACCCCCGACTCCGCAACCCTGACCGAATCCGCCGGAATCGACGCCGCCACGCGAACCGCTCGGGCGGTGTCGACTTCGAAGGTGACCAGGTCCCGTTGGTTCACACCGATGATCTGCCCCGATGTCGCAGCGAGCGCACGTTGGACTTCGTCCTCGTCGTGGGTCTCGACGAGGACGTCGAGGCCAACTTCCCCGGCGATGCCGTCGAACTCCGAGAGCTCCGCATCGCTGAGGGCTGCAACGATGAGCAACACCGCGTCGGCACCCATCAATCGAGCGTCGTAGACGTCGGTGGCCGACACGGTGAAGTCTTTGCGAAGCACCGGCAGGCCGACCGCGGACCGTGCGGCCGCGAGGTCCTCCGGGGAACCGCCGAAGTGCGCGGTGTCGGTGAGCACCGACAGACAGGCAGCCCCGCCGGCCTCGTAGCGACGCGCCAGGTCGGCCGGGTCGAGGTGCTCGAAGAGTGCGCCTTTGGAGGGCGAGCGACGCTTCACCTCCGCGATCACGCCGATCGATACACCGTCGAGCAGCGCTTCGCGGAACCCACGCGTCGGGGGGAGATCGGCGCAGCGTGCCCGCAGATCCGCGAGCGGACGCGAGTCGGCTCCCGCGCGCATTCGATGGTGTTCGAGGATGCGATCGAGATAGGTAGCGGCCACTCGTGCATTGTTGCCGCCGCGGCGACGCGGGGCTCAGTCGTGGCGCTCGTAGCGCGACGCCTTTGCCATCGCGACGAGCGGGGCGACGAGGAACCCGACGACGCTCAACGCCCCGAACACCACCGTGAGCCCCAACGCGACCTCGTGCGCGGTCACCACCCAGACCACCGCCGCAGCGATGCTCAGCGCCACGGTCACGAGCGGGGCGAGGACGACGACACGTTTCGGCGCTGTCCGCGGGTCGCCGACGTCGTCCTCGTATCGCCAGGAATCGTCGTCATCCTCGTCGTCGATCGGGGTGAAGCCGCTCGCGTCGAGTCGCGTGACCCGCACTCGACGGTCGGCCAGACGCAACGTCTCGTCGTAGCGATCACGGCGGAGCGGGTCGCCCAGCACCGCCCACGCCTCGTTGATGCGGAGCATCTGCTCGCTGTCGGTGCCGTTGAGATCGGGGTGGTGCCGTCGAGCCTGCTCGAGGTACGCGCGGTGCAGCGTGGCAGGGTCCGCGTCGCGATCGACACCGAGGACCTCGTAGTGCGACACCGCGTCAGGAGGCACTCCAGGCATGCTACGGCCCCCGGTCCGCGGGTTTCGCCGCCACAATGGGGCGGTGAGCGAAGCCGTGATCGTCGTCGTCGAAGACGACGCGAACATCGCAGATCTGCTCGACATGTACCTGCGACGCGAGGGCTACCGCGTCCTGCTGCATCGCGACGGGGCGTCCGGCCTCGACGCGATCCGGACACACCGAGCGCGCATCGCGATCGTCGATGTGGGCCTGCCCGGCGGGATCGACGGCTTCGAACTCTGTCGCCGCCTGCGCGCTGATAACGCCGGCAAACACGTCGGAGTCATCATGCTGACGGCCCGCGACGACGAGATCGACCGTGTCCTCGGCCTGGAACTCGGCGCGGACGACTACGTCACCAAACCGTTCTCGCCGCGCGAGCTCGTCGCCCGGGTCAAAGCCCTGATCCGGCGTTCCGAGCTGAGCGTCCCGGACACCACGTCGACGGTGCACGAACTCGGCGATCTCCGTCTCGACCTCGGCCGCCGCGAGGTCAGCGTGGGGGGAGAGCTCCGGACCTTCGCCGCCAGGGAGTTCGATCTGCTCGCGTGTCTCGTCGAACACCGAGGCCTGGTGCTGTCGCGGCGACAGCTCCTCGACCTCGTGTGGGGACCCGGTTGGATCGGCGACGAACGGACGGTGGATGTCCACGTCCGGCAGCTCCGCAAGAAGCTCGGCGATGCACTCTCGCTGTCCACGGTGTGGGGCGTGGGTTACCGGCTGGACTAGGCAGATGAATCGACGCATCGCCGCAGCACTCGTGGGCACCGTCATCGGGGCACTCGTGGTGGCGGGATTCGGCACCTTCGTCGTCGCGCGGGTCGCGACCCGAAGCCAGGAACTCGAGCGACTCGAAGCGACCACCGCGAAGACCAACGACCTGTTCATCGCGGTCGACGCGGCGCTACTCCGGCGTGGTCGGGACAGCGGCGACGCCGACGCGGCCGCCACCACCCAGCTCCGACGCCGTCTGCTCTCCGCGTTGAGCGTGAGCGGAATCGGACACGGGGTGATCGGACCGGCGGGCAACTATGCGGGGGACCTGCCCGCCGGCGTGAGCCGAACGGAGCTCGATCTTGGGCGCCTCAGCGGCGGTGGATCCGTCTCGGGCGTCCACGGTACGACCCTGTGGGCGGCGTCCGGGACGGCGATCGAACGCCCCGGCGGCCGGACCGTGACCGCGGTGACGATCCTGACATCTCGGCGGGAGCCGTTCTTCGGCACGACGCTCCGCTGGTTCCTCGGATCGGCCGTCGCGGCGATCGTGGTGGCGGTCCTGGTGTCGATCCGACTCGCCCGTCGACTGTCGGCTCCGGTGCACCGGGCGGTGGCGGTGACCACCCGGATCGCGCGTGGCGAGCTGGACGCCCGACTGGAGCCGCCGGTGGACGACCACGGCGAGTTGGCGACGTTGAGTCACTCGATCAATGCGATGGGCGATGCGCTGCTGCGGGCCCGCAACCAGGAACGCCAGTTCCTGTTGTCGGTGTCCCACGATCTGCGGACGCCGCTCACCTCCATCCGGGGCTACGCAGAGGCGATCGCGGACGGCGCCGCCGCCGATCCCGCCGCAGCAGCCGAGATCGTCATCGGCGAGGCAGACCGCCTGGAGCGACTCGTCGGCGACCTCCTCGACCTGGCACGACTCGAAGTCGGGCACTTTGAGCTGCACCCGTCCCGCATCGACGTGCTTCGCTTGGTCTCGACAGTGGTCGAGGGCCTCCTCCCACGCGCACAGCGAGCGGGCCTGACCCTGCACGACCGCAGCCGTGGCGCCTCGTCGGTTGAGGCCCACATCGACGCCGACCGCCTCGCCCAGATCGTCGGCAACCTGCTCACCAACGCGATGGCGTTCGCGCGGACCCACGCATGGGTGCTCGTCGAACGGGATCACGATCGGGTGGTGGTCCAGGTCGGCGACGACGGCCCCGGGATTCCCGCCGAGCAACTCCCGAGGATCTTCGAGCGTCTGTACCAGGCGGACAATCAGCCGAGTCGGCGCGGGAGTGGCACCGGTCTCGGACTCGCGATCGTCGCCGAGCTGACGACCCGGATGGGTGGAACCTGCTCGGTTCGCAGCGTCGAGGGAGCCGGCACGACCTTCATGGTGCGTCTCCCGTTCGAAGCGCCTTCGACGTGAGTCTCGCGGCGGGCTCGCCGATTCAGGGTTCCGGCGCCCGCAGCACGCCAGGGTGGGTGACTCCACCCGCGGCGACACTCGCCTCGTGAGCATCCACGGCGGATCGGTGGACGTAGCCGAGCGCGACCCCCGCGGCCGCGGAGGTCACCGTGCCGAGGGGGTTGCCGCCGACAACGATCTCGTCGCCAGGAGCGGGCGTGAACCCGTCGCCGAACTCGATCACCCGGAGGTGTCTGGGGACGTTCGATCCGCGGCTGTCGAGGCGGGCGACGAGCTCCTGGCCCACATAGCAGCCCTTGGTGAAGCTCACCGACGCTCCGATGAACCACGAACCGACCTCGGCGGGGATCGTCCGCTCGTCGAGTTCGGCGCCCATCGCGGGCACACCGGCCCGAATCCGCTCCGCCTCCGTCGTCGGCTCCCCGAGGGTCACATCGGAGCGCTCCAGGGTGACCGTCGCGTCGGTGCGGACCAGGAAGCGGGTCAGACGAGCGGCGAGCTGGTCACCGAAACCGGCATCCACGTCGAGTTCGTACCGATCCGCTCCCGTGCGGAGAAGGCGGAACCAGGCGTCGACCTTGCCCTGTGGTTGCAGCACGAGCGACCAGGCCCCGGCACCGACCTCGAGCGCGACGACGTCCTGGGAGAGCTGACCGTGGAGGTAACGCTGCGCATCCGCACCCTCGACGACCACGACGTCGCGACGCGGCCGCACGGCGAAGCGTTGGGCGGTCACGACGACGATGCCCTCCGTTGGCGGGTCATCCGCTCGGCCGCCGGAACCGCGGTGAGCAGCGCCCGGGCCTTGTTCCGGCATTCGAGGCCCTCGTCGGAAGCGACGGAATCGGCGACGATGCCGGCACCCGCCTGCACACACGCCGACAACGGGGTGCCGTGGTAGCGGTCTCCGTCGACGATCATCGTCCGGATCGCGATCGCGGTGTCGATGTTGCCGGAGAAGTCGATGTATCCGACGATGCCGGCGTAGGGACCGCGCCGGGCGGGTTCGAGTTCGTCGATGACCTCCATCGCCCGCACCTTGGGGGCACCCGAGACCGTTCCCGCGGGCAGCGTCGCCCGCAGGACGTCGACGGGGCCGAGACCCTCGGCGAGGTCGCCCGACACCTGCGACGTGAGGTGCATCACGTGGCTGTAGCGCTCGAGGGTCATCAGCTCGTCGACCCGTTCCGTCCCGAACCGCACGACCCGGCCCACGTCGTTGCGGGCGAGGTCGACGAGCATGATGTGCTCGGCACGTTCCTTGGGGTGTTCGAGCAACTCCGCGGCGAGGCGACGGTCGTGCTCGTCGGTTTGGCCACGCTTGCGTGTGCCGGCGATCGGGCGCGAGATCACTCGGCCGCCGAGGAGTTGGACCATCGGCTCAGGCGAACACCCGATCAGACAGAGGCCCTCGTCACGCACGAAGTACATGTACGGACTGGGGTTGACCTGTCGCAGCACGCGATAGACGTCGAAGGGATCGGCGTCGAGTTCGAAGTCGAAGCGCTGGGAGAGCACCACCTGGAACACGTCGCCGGCGACGATGTGCTCGCGAGCGGCCTCGACGGCTGCGGTCCAGGTTGTCTCGTCGAAGGTCGATCGGAACGGCGGGAGGTCGTCGGTCGTGGTCGGCGGGTCGACGAGCGGTTCGTCAATCGGGCGAGCGCCGTCCGCGACCATCGAGTCGAGCCGCGCGGCGCCGTCGTCGTACAACGCGTCGAGCACCTCGCCGCTCGCCCCGTCGGGAATGAACACGTTCGCGATCACCGTTGCTCGCTGCGACCAGTGGTCGAGCGCGACGAGGTCGCCAATCACCGACAACACGGCATCGGGCCTGCCCCGGTCATCCGGCGGAGGGGCGTCCAACCGCTCGACCTCGCGGACGACGTCGTAGCCGAGGTACCCGACGAGGCCCGAATGCAGCGGAAGATCCTCGATCGGGCTGGTCGGGCACCCGGCGACGAGCGCCTCGATCGCCCCGAGCACGCCCCGATCGAGGGGGATCTCGACGGGTGGGTCGCCCTCCACGCTGATGTGGCCGTCACGGCTCGTCACGCGAGCCCTGGGCGACCGGCCGACGAAGGACCACCGGCTCCATCGGCCGCCGTGGTCGACCGACTCGAGCAGGAAGCCCGGACCGTCCCCACAGAGCCGACCGAAGACCGCGACGGGCGTGACCTGATCGGCCAGGACCGTCCGTCGAAGCGGAATGACGCGGAATCGGGCCGCGAGCTCGTGGAACTCGGCCCGAGACGGCTGGATCTCAGTCATCTGCGGCCGAGTTCGCGGATGGGGCCGCTGCGCCGAAAGGCCGGAAGAAGCACGAGTACGCGCCGGTGTGACACGCGCCCTTGCCTTCCTGTTCCACCTCGAAGAGCAACGTGTCGCCGTCGCAGTCGTAGGACGCGCGCCGGATGAACTGCCGGTCGCCCGACGTGTCGCCTTTGCGCCAGACCTCCTGGCGTGACCGGGACCAGAACACCGTCCGGCCCTGCTCGAGGCTCATCCGCAGCGTCTCCTGATTCATCCACGCCATCATCAGGACCGCCCGGGTTTCGACGTCCTGCACGATCGCGGGGACGAGGCCGTCGCGGTCGTAGCGGATCGTCGAGAGCTGTTCGTCGACGAGTTCGATCGGCGTGGTTCGCGGTGACATGTCGGTGGCCTCGGGTTCGGTTCGGTCCATCACAGATACAGGCCGGTGCTGCCGACCTGGAGACGCTCGGCTGCGACGGCGTGGACGTCCCGCTCGCGGAGCAGCACGTAGGTCGATCCCTGCACCTCGACCTCGAAGAGATCCTCGGGGCTGAAGAGGACCTGGTCACCCACCTCGATGTTGCGGACGTTCGGACCGGCTGCTTTGACCTCTGCCCACGCCAGGCGTTTGCCCAGCTGCGCGGTCGCGGGGATGAGGATTCCTCCCGTGGAACGGCGCTCGCCATCCGCCACATCGAGGTGGACCAGAAGCCGGTCCTGAAGCATCTTGATCGGCAGCTTGTCGGTGCGCCCCATGCTGTCGGGGAGATCGGCGTTGTCGTTGCTCATCGGACCATCCAGGCTAGGGGCGAACGCAGACACCGGCCGCCCGAAGCGCCGCTTTGGCCTCCGCGACGGTGTGCTCGCCGAAATGAAAGATCGAGGCGGCGAGGACCGCGTCCGCGTGGCCATCGACGACACCCTCCACGAGGTGATGCAGCGCTCCCACGCCGCCCGACGCGATCAGCGGAACGCCCACGTTGTCGGCGACGCGGCGGGTCACCTCGAGATCGAACCCGTCTCGGGTTCCGTCACGATCCATCGACGTAAGCAGGATCTCGCCCGCTCCGAGCCGAGCGACCTCCTGCGCCCACGCCACCACGTCGCGGCCGGTCGCGGTGCGACCCCCGTGGATGAATACCTCGAAGCCCGACGGGGTTTCGGCACTCCGCCGCGAGTCGATCGCGACCACCACGCACTGCACCCCGAACTCGGCGGCAACCTCACCGATGAGCTCGGGCCGGTCGACGGCCGCCGTGTTCAGCGACACCTTGTCGGCACCGGCGCGGAGGATCCGACGTGCGTCGGCGACGGTACGGATGCCGCCGCCGACGGTGAAGGGGATGAACACCTGATCCGCGGTGCGTTCGACGATGTCCACGATCGTGTCGCGGGCATCTGAGCTCGCGGTGATGTCAAGGAACACCACCTCATCCGCGCCCTCGAGGTCGTAGCGTGCGGCGAGTTCGACCGGGTCGCCGGCGTCGCGCAACCCCACGAAATTGACGCCCTTGACGACACGCCCGGCGTCAACGTCGAGACAAGGAATGACACGCGCGACGTTCATCGTGACGCCACCGCCTCGATCGCCTCGGCCAGATCCACGGTCCCCTCGTAGAGGGCCCGGCCGAGGATCGCACCGCTCAACCGCCGGCCGCCCACCTCGAGCGCGGCGAGCCGGCGCAGGTCGTCGACGGTGCCGACCCCGCCCGACGCCACGACGTCGAGATCGCCCACCGCGAGCACGTCCGCGAGTTGGTCGAAGGCGGGTCCTTCGAGGGTCCCGTCACGGCCGATCTCGGTGACCACGAGCGCAGCGACGCCGACGTCGTTGAATCGCCGTGCGACATCGATCAGGTCCAGTCCGGAGGCGACCTCCCAGCCGTGGGCGGCGAGTTCTCGTCCTCGGGCGTCGAGGCCAACCGCCACGGGTTGACGGGCTGCGACCTCCGCGACCAACTCCGGCGATTCGAGCGCCGCGGTACCGATCACGACGCGTGCGACGCCCACCTCCGCGAGCGCTGCGGCCGCGGCGACGCTGCGGACGCCACCGCCGGATTGCACCGGAACCTCGACCGCCGCGCAGATTGCAGCGATCACCTCGCGGTTGGTCGCTTCACCGCTTCGTGCCGCGTCGAGGTCGACGACGTGGATCCACGGCGCGCCTGCGGCAGCGAAGGCGACCGCCTGCGCGACAGGGTCGTCGCCGTAGTGGGTTTCGCGGTCGTAGTCCCCGCGGAGCAGCCGAACGCAACGTCCGCCGCGAAGGTCGATGGCTGGGTAGAGATCCACGATCCTCCGATCAGCGGCACGCGTCGACGAAGTTCGCGAGCAACCGCAGGCCGCTCGCAGCCGACTTCTCCGGGTGGAACTGAACTGCCGCAACATTGCCCTCCGCGAGCGCTGCGACCACCGGCCCCCCGTACTCGCAGACCGCCACGGTCGCGGCGGTGTCGGCCGCGGCGAACGAATGCACGAAGTACATCCACGGCTCAGCATCGAGCCCTTCGAAGAGGGCGTGCGGTCGTCGGATCTCGAGGCGGTTCCACTGCATCTGTGGGAGCTTCACGTCGCCGGTCATCCGCACGACCTCCGCGCCGAAGACCCCGAGGCCCTCGACGCCGGGTGATTCCTCCGAACGTGCGCACAACAACTGCAAGCCGACGCACACCCCGAGGAACGGACGGCCCGACGCGGCCGCCTCGCGTGCCACCTCGTCGAGGCCGCTCCGACCGAGTGCCTCCATGCACGC
>JAKOVA010000170.1 GCA_029782335.1 Actinomycetes bacterium
CCTGGTACAACGCCGACCCCTCGGATTCGCAGTCGTGCTGCCGCTTGCAGACGGTGGCGACCGAGTTCTCGTCGCAGGGGCTCGAACTCGATTGCGCGCTGCTCGCGTGGGGGTCCGACCTGCTGTGGACCGATGGCGGATGGTCGATCGAGTTCGCCGGCACGAACCGGCCGCGACTGAAGGATCCGCTGACGGTGCGCAAGAACGTCTATCGCGTGCTGCTCACGCGCGGGCGGGACGGAACGGTGGTGTTCGTGCCGCCCGAGGCGAGGATGGACGCGACGTACGAGCGGCTGCTGGCGGTGGGGATGCGGGAGCTTCGGGGTGGCGGGCAGATGGCTTAAAGCTATACTACGCATACATCTTCAACCCCGGAACCGGAGCACCCGCAACCATGAGAGAAGTCATCCGCCCGAGAGCAGTGGCGTCCGCAACGACCGGCGAACCGGTCTCCTCGACGATCGACGTCCGCACGATCGCGCCGAACGAGCGTCACGACCTGATCTTCTCGTCCTTCAACGCCCTGCGGCAGGGCGCTGCGCTGGAGCTGGTCAGTGATCACGAGCCGGCGCCGCTGTACCGCCAGTTCAAGTCGAATTACCACGGCCTCTTCACCTGGGATTACCTCGAGCAGGGGCCGGATCTCTGGCGCGTGCGTATTGGCAGGGCTCCGGGCAACTGCTGCGGCAGCTGCAGCTGATAGGCCAGGGCGCTTCGCGCTCCGGCACGCTGCACAGCTGGGCGGACGAGCTGCGTGACGGCGGCCACCGCTTCCTTGTGACGCGCGATCTCGAGTTGGTGCGCTCGTGCCTGCCGGAGCGATACGCGGCAGTTGCGGGTCCGGCCCTGGTATAACGCCGCTCCTCGGACTGGTAGTCGTGCTGCTGCTTGCACACGGTGGCGACCGAGTTCTCCTGGCAGGGGTTCGAGCTCGATTGCCCGATGTTCGCGCGGGGGTCCGACCTGCCATGGGGTGCTGGAGCTCCGGCAGGGCGGGGCTTGACGGCTTACGACATCTGCTTCGCCCGCTCGTTCGACAGACGCCTCCTTCAACCATCGCTAGCCTCCTGCCTCGTAGACGGGGGAAAGAGGCGGTTGATGGATGTCGTTCATTGAACTACCATCCGACATCGAGTTCGAGTGGGATCGAGCAAAGAGCGACGCCTGTTTCGACCGGCGAGGATTCGATTTCGCCTATGCGCTGAACGTGTTCCTCGACCCCCATCGCCTGGTCGCGCAGGATGACCGATGGGAATACGGCGAAGAGCGATATCGCTTGCTCGGGAAGATCGAAGGGCGGGTGTACTGCCTGGCCTTCACCGTTCGGGGCGAGCGAATCCGAATCATCTCGGCTCGGAAGGCGAACCGCCGCGAGGTCGAAAGATATGAAGGCAGTGCGAGTGAAGGCCGACTTGAGCCGCCCGGCGACGCTGCCGAAGGGCAGGATCGACCGCCGCAAGCTGGATGCGACGACTGAAGCCGAACTCGCCGTCCAGCAGGCGCAGGACGACGCCGAGGCGATGCAGGACGCCGCACGCTTCGTTCGTCGCGTCCGGCGACGCTTGGGACTCACGCAGCAGGAATTCGCTCGGCGCATCGACGTGCCGCTCGACACGATCCGGAACTGGGAGCAGGGCAAGCGCCATCCCACCGGTGCGGCGAGGGCGCTGTTGAAGGTGCTCGACCGGGTGCCGAAGGCGGCGTTGAGCGCGCTGGACTGATCGCGCTGGGCGGCTCGGGGGCCGGACCGCCGGTTCTCGGGGAGCGATCATCCGGTTGCATCGTCCGGCCGGCGGAGTGGTCTCGAACCTCATGTCTACTGCCCAGTGCGCGTCGCGAGTGCTAGAGTTTTCAGGACATTGGAGGATGCAATGGCCGTGACGGCAAAGTCCCTGGGAATCGACAAACTCGATGTGGACGACCGATTGGCGCTCGTCGAGGAAATCTGGGCGAGCATCTGCGCTGACGCCGAACGATTCCCCCTCAGCGTGTCCCAGAGGACCGAGCTCGATCGACGCGTTGCCGACGATGACGAGTTTCCTGACGACGTCGTCCCCTGGGATGAAGTCAAGGCATCGGTTCGAGCACGCCTCGGTCGATGACCTTTCGCGTCGTATTCCGACGGGCTGCAAGCGCCGAGTTGGAGCGGGCCGCGACCTGGTACGAAAGTGCGCGAAGCGGCCTCGGTGACGAGTTCTTGTTCGAAGTCGAACAGGCGATCGAGAGGGTCGCCGGGAGCCCGATGCGCTACCCGACGGTGTTTGGCGCCATCCGGAGAACGGTTACTCGGCGGTGCGCTGGAAGAAGTGGCCGGCGGTCTGATCGACGCAGACCTCGGGGGCGGGCTGGCCAAGAAGCACGCCCAGCTGCAAAGAGAT
>JAKOVA010000172.1 GCA_029782335.1 Actinomycetes bacterium
GTGACAACCGAGCGGATGATCGTCGCATCGCGGCGGGATCAGCCCCTCAACCGCGGTCCAGACGGCATCTACCACTTCGGGTTCGAGCGCGCGCATGATGACAGGAACCTCCACCGTGTCGTCGTGATTGGGTCGCACTCGGAATCAAAACCGAGCCAACCCGGCGACCGGTGGATGGTCACCTATCCGCGCGAGTCCTAATTCTCCGTATTGACGTGTCGGTGCCGCGAAACGCTGACAACATGTGTCTCGATATCAGCGTTCGTCGCTGGTATCTCCCCCACCCAGGCGCACAGAGAGGGCGGTTCCCCACCAGCCGCCCTCTCTGTCGCATCGGGAGTCGCCGTGACCGACGGCGGGCCATGGCGAGCGACCGGCCGTGGCGAACGGTGGCGCTCAGTGCGCCTTGCGCAGGTCCAGCAGCAGTAGCCGGGGAATCGTGCGCGCCGCGTCGTACTCGTCCGCGCGGGCGAGAAACGCGGGAGGCGGCGCCGGCTCGACGAACTCCTCGAGAACGAGGCCCGCTCGGCGCAGGGAGTTCAGGTAGCGGCCGAGGGGTCGGTGCAGGAATCGCACATACGCCCCGGCGGTCACCTCCTCCATCGTCTCCGCCTCGACGAGGTACTCCCCCACCCGCCAGTACTGCTCGGGCGGGTCGAGGATCTGGTCGTCGATCCAACCCGAGCCCGGCGTCTGGAGCAGCGGGTGGTTCAACAGGAAGAGGAAGCGGCCGCCCGGTCGGAGCACGCGGGCGACCTCGTCGATCGCAGCGTCGAGGTCATCGATGTGCTCGAAGACCAGGCACGCCACCACCGCCGCGGCGGCGCCGTCGCGCACCGGCAGCGCGTCCGCTCCGGCACGGCAGTACGTGGGGCCACCGCCCCGGCGTTCCGCCTCGGCAATCTGCAGGCCCGAGGGGTCGACGCCGATCACCGTCATCCCGGCGGCCGCCGCGAGGCGCGACACCTGGCCCTCGCCGCAGCCGACGTCGACGAGCAGCGCACCCGGCTCGTCCGGGAGGCGTTCGGCGATCAGCGGGAGGATCTGGTCGGTGTATTCCGGGTCGGCGCCGTCGGTGAACTCCTCCTGCCACCACGGTGCGTGTTCGTCCCATGGGTGGGTGGCGTCGGAACGGTCGGCGGAGCGGTCAGCCATGACCATGGATCTTCTCGTACACGGCGGTCGCGACGGCATCCGGCAGCCACGACAGCGCCTGCAACGTGTCGAGGTCGGCCCCTTTCACGGCGTTCACCCCGCCGAGTTCCTTCACGAGCCGCTTGCGCCGCACGTCGCCGAGGCCCGGAATGCCGTCGAGCACCGACGTTGTCATCCGTTTGCCTCGGAGCTCGCGGTGAAAGGTGATGGCGAAGCGGTGTGACTCGTCGCGGATGCGCTGGAGCAGGAAGAGCGCCTCCGATTGCCGGGGGATGCGAACCGGTTCGGAGTCACCCGGGAGGAACACCTCCTCGAACTGCTTGGCGAGCGAACAGACCGGGATCTCCTCTTCCAGCCCCAGCGACTCGAGCACGCGCACCGCCACGTTCAGTTGCCCCTTGCCGCCGTCGACCACCAGCAACTGCGGTGGATACTGAAACTTGCCGCGCTCGGCGATCGGTTTGGAGCGGTCCTCGAGATAGTTGCTGAAGCGACGGGTGAGCACCTCCTCCATCGCCGCGAAGTCGTCGGAGTCGCCGATGCGTTGGCCGCCGACGGTCTTCACCTTGAAGCGCCGGTACTCGCGTTTGTCGGGCAGGCCGTCGGTCATCACGACCATCGAGCCGACGTAGTCGGTGCCTTGGATGTGGCTCATGTCGAAGCACTCGATGCGCAACGGCGCCTCGGGCAGGTCGAGCCGCTCCTGCAACTCGTTGAGGGCGCGGGCACGGCTGTTGTGATCCGACGCCCGACGGGTGCGGTGGCGTTGAAACACCTCGGTTGCGTTCTGGGTCACCGTCTCCTGGAGCCGGCGCTTGTCGCCGCGCTGGGGAACGCGGATCTGCACCCGGCTGCCCCGGTGTTCGCTGAGCCACTGTTCGTAGACGGCCGCATCGGCAGGCAGGCACGGAACGAGGACCTGCTTCGGCATCCCCATCGCTGGCTCGTCGTAATAGAGCTCCTCCAGGGTGCGTGCGACAACCTCACCCTCGTCGAGCGCCAGCACCTTGTCGAGGATGAAGCCGCTGCGGCCCACCATCCGCCCCTTGCGCACGATGAACACCTGCACCGACGCCTCGAGCTCGTCCTCCGCGATGCCGATCACGTCGAGGTCCTCGTCGTGGGCGGCGACGATCTGCTGCTTCTCCGAGGCGCGCCGCACGCTCGCCGCGCGGTCGCGCAGTCGCGCCGCGAGCTCGAACTCGAGGTCGTCCGCGGCCCGGGTCATGTCGGCTTCGAGCCGTTGGAGCACCGGTGCCGAGTCGCCTTCGAGGAAGCCGATCAGTTCGTTGACGTGACCGTCGTAGGTGGCTTTGTCGACGGCGCCGATGCAGGGCCCCGAGCACTTTTCGATGTGGTACAGCAGGCAGGGCCGGCCCTGTCGGGTGTGGCGTTCGAGCTTGGCGTCAGAGCAGGTGCGCACGGGGAAGGTGCGCAACACCAGGTCGAGGGTCTCGCGGATCGCGTACGCGTGGCCGTAGGGGCCGAAGTAGCGGACGCCCTTGCGCCGCTTGCCGCGCATCACCATCGCGCGGGGCCACTCGTCGGACATCGTGATGGCCAGGAACGGGTAGCTCTTGTCGTCGACGAGGCGGACGTTGAAGCGCGGCTTGAAGCGTTGGAGCAGCGAATACTCCAACATGAGCGCCTCGACCTCGTTGCGGACCTGGATCCATTCGACGGTCGCCGCGGTGGCGACCATCTGGGCGGTGCGCGGGTGGAGTGTGGCGGGATCGGCGAAGTAGTTCGAGAGCCGCGAGCGCAGCGACTTCGCCTTCCCCACATAGATGACGCGGCCCTCGGCGTCCTTGAACTGGTAGGAGCCGGGAGCGTCGGGGATCGAGCCGGCGGGCGGGCGTTGCACCACGATTTGCAACCTACCGCCAGGGCGCTGGGTTGCTTTTCGTCGCATCGACAGTCGATCTCCGACAGACTCGGTCGCTCCTACTGGTCGGAGGAAGGGGTATTCGATGTTGAAGGCTCGTCGAGGTCTCGTGGCGTTCTGTGCGCTGCTGAACGTGGCGCCGTTGTTGGCGTGGGTGTCGGACTTGGGGAGCTTCCACCTCTGGTTCCTGTTCGTGACCGTCCCGGCGTTGCTCATCGTCGGCGGTGTCGCGCTCTTCACCGCGCTGCGCCCGGAGGCCGACCCGTACCTGCGGCGGGCGATCGCGGCCGGAGCACTCGGCGGGCTGATCGGCACGATCGGCTACGACGTGTTCCGGATCCCCTTCATTCTCGGCGGCCTGCGCCTCTTCGCGCCGATCGATTCCTACGGCGTGCTCCTCACGAACGCGCACGCCTCATCAGGTCTCACCGACTTCGCCGGATGGACCTACCACTTCACCAACGGGATCATGTTCGG
>JAKOVA010000176.1 GCA_029782335.1 Actinomycetes bacterium
ATCACGAGCGCGGTCGCCGCATGCGCCGCCGCGCGCGGGCCGGTGGACATCCTCGTGAACAACGCCGGCATCGCGCCGTCCGCGCCGTTCCTGAAGAGCGATGCGAAGCTCTGGCGCGAAGTGCTCGACGTCGACCTGATGGGCGCGGTGTACGCGACGCGCGCGGCGTTGCCGGGGATGCTCGCGGGCGGGTGGGGGCGCGTGGTCAACGTCGCGTCCACCGCAGGTCTGACTGGCATGCCCTACGTCACTGCCTATTGCGCGGCCAAGCACGCGCTGGTCGGCTTCACGCGCGCGCTCGCGATGGAAACCGCGCGCAAGGGGATCACCGTCAACGCGGTCTGCCCCGGATACTCCGATACCGACATCGTCGGGGACGCGCTCGCGAACATCATCGCGAAGACCGGCCGCTCGCGCGACGAGGCGCTCTCGAATCTGGTGGCGCACAACCCTCAGGGGCGCCTGATCCAGCCCGAGGAGGTCGGCGAAACGATCGGCTGGCTGTGCAGCGAAGCCGCTGCGTCGGTCACCGGTCAGAGCATCGTCATCGCGGGTGGCGAGTTGATGCCGTAGCAGGCTGTCGAAACGTCGACCCTGGCAGGCTGCTGGCCCCGGTGTAGCCGTTGTGCGTCGAGGGCCTCAGGATCCGCGTCGGCTCGGGCTTTCGACTGGCTGGATGCTCGGGAAATGATACGTGCTGGCCTTTCTCATGGCCTCGTCGTACTGGCCCGTGAGAATTCCGATCTGGTCGATGATGGCCTGGAACTCGCCTTCCATGGTCTCGAGGTTGCGTGCGTGCGTGACCAGGACCTCGTGCCGGATCCGCGCGTAGTAGTCGGTGATGCGGTAGCCGCGCTCGGTGAGCGTGAACGAGTTGTTCTTCGCGTTCGCCGTGGCATGCGTCAGGTAACCGCCCTTGACCAGCTTGCGCAGTGAATACTGAACGTTGGGAATGTCGTCGCGGTTGAGCAATCGCGCGATCGACTGGGTGGTGCACGGCTGGCTCTGCAGGCGCACCGAATGCAGCAGCACGCTTTCCGAGAAACTGAGATTGGGGTCGCCGGACCTCTCGGTCACGTGCACGACCCAGCGTTCGAACGCCTGCTGGAAGCGCATCATGACCAGTTCGAGTTCGGTCAGAAGGACATCGCCGCGGGTTCCGCCGAGGTGCCAGTTCTCGTGAACCGTGTCCTTCCCGGGCCGGGCCTGTTCCTTGCCTTTCTTCGTCGGCACTCTTGCTTTCTCCATCGCGTTCGATTCTAGCGCAGCGGATCGCATGCCCGACTGTCGCGCCGATCCGGCGCCGTCCGGTTGCGGTATCACGATACCCGCGTGCCCTCGCGCCGACGGTTCGACTTGATCCACATCAAGTGACAATAGATAGAAAATCGATGTAATGCGGATCGATAATAAATCTAATAGAAAGGCCCGGAGGAGACGTCGTCGAATCCGGGGAGCATGTTTCGATCCGGGAGTGCGCGCGGTGGGAATTCGGGTTGGCGTCGACGTCGGTGGCACGTTCACCGACTTCCTGATCAAGGACAGCGAGGGCGACGCGAGGATCTACAAGACCTCCACCACGCCCGAAGATCCGACGATAGGGTTCTTCAACGGGCTCGGCAAGGCCGCCGCCGACGCAGGACAGTCGCTGCAGCAATGGCTCGGCCAGGTGGAGACCATCGTTCACGGCACGACGATCACCACCAACGCCGTGCTCACCGGGGAAGGCGCGAAGACCGGGTTTGTCACGACTGCCGGGTTTCGCGACATCCTGAACATGCGCCGCGGCCTGAAGGAGCGTCAGTTCGACATCTACGCGCCGCCGCCGCCGCTCGTTCCGCGCCGCGACATCGCGGTGGTCGCGGAGCGCATCACTTCCAGCGGGGACGTAGCGACTCCGCTCGACGAACAGGACGTTCTGCGGGCGGCGGCCCGGTTCCGCGAGGACGGCGTCGAAGCGGTGGCCGTGTCCTATCTCTGGTCGTTCCGCAACGACCGGCACGAGCGCCGCACGAGGGAGATTCTCGAGCGCGAGCTCCCCGGCGTGTACGTGTCCGTGTCCACCGAGATCCTTCCGCAGATCCGGGCGTACGAACGGCACAGCACGACGGCGCTCAACGCCTACGTGGGACCCGTGCTCAACCGGTATCTGTCGAAACTCCGGCATCGGCTCGAGGAGCTGGGTTTCGGCGGAACGCTCCTGATCATGCAGTCGAACGGTGGGGTCATGTCGCCCGACGTGGCCCAGCGCTTCGCCTCGAACACGCTGCTCTCCGGCCCCGCCGGGGCGCCCCAGGCCGGCATTCACTACGGCGAGCTGCACCGGTTTCGCAACCTCATCACCGTCGACATGGGCGGCACCTCGTTCGACGTCGCGCTGGTTCGTAGCGGTGCCCCCAGCATGACGACGGAAGCGACGATTGCAGGCCATCGCATCGCGTCGCCCAGCCTCGACATCCACACGGTGGGCTCGGGCGGGGGATCGATCGCCTGGATCGACGCGGGTGGTCTGTTGCACGTCGGTCCCAAGAGCGCCGGCGCGTTGCCCGGCCCGGCCTGCTACGGACGCGGGGGCGCTTTGCCCACCGTCACCGACGCGAACTACGTGCTCGGGTATCTCGACTTCGCGGGCGGCGAACTGAAGCTGGACGGCGATGCGGCGCGGAAGGCCGTCGAGCGTCACGTGGCGACGCCGCTCGGAATCGGGGTGGTTGACGCCGCTTACGGGATCTACCAGGTCGTGAACGCGGACATGGCGGCGGCGATCTCGGTCGTGTCGGTGCAGCGGGGCTACGATCCGCGCGAGTTCGTGCTGGTGGTGGCCGGTGGAGCCGGCCCGCTTCACGCGGGACCCATCGCGCGCGACCTGGAGATTCCGTTGATCCAGATTCCGCGCGAATCGTCCGTATTCTGCGCTGCCGGCATGTTGATCTCGGATCTCAAGCACGACTACGTGCACACCTACGCCCGGGAATTCGACGAGGTCGATCTCGGTGCGGTGGCGGCGATCTATCGCGACATCGTGGCGAAGGCGATGCAGACGCTCGAGGCCGAGCATGTGCCTGGGCACCAGGCTGTCGTGGACTACTCTGCCGACCTGCGCTACGTGGGCCAGTTCAACGAAGTCGAAGTCCCTGCCTTTCGCAGTGGCGAATTCTCGCGGGACGCACTACAGGCACTGGCGGCGGAGTTCCATCGTCGACACGACGAGTTGTACGGCTACAGCACGCCCGCTTCGCCGCTGGAGATGATCAACCTCCGCGTGAGCGTTCGAGGAATCACCGACAAGCCGGTCGTCGAGACCCACGCACCGCACGGGCGTGATCCTTCGGGGGCGAAAACCGGTTCGCGCATGGCGTGGCTGGACGGAGCCTGGGTCGACACGCCCGTATACGACGGGCTCGGACTGTTCAACGGGAACGTCGTTCCCGGCCCGGCGATCGTTGTGCAACCGACCACCACGATCCTCGTCCCGTCCGACTTCGACCTGGCTTGCGATGCGGGCAACAACTACCTGATGTACCGGAAGGGCGCCGACGTGGGCGAACTGATCCGGAGTCTGAACGGGGAGGTGAACCTGTGAGCGCGAACGCAATGACGGTCGAGGCCGATCCGATCCTGGTCTCGGTGATCGGCAATCGCCTGGATGCGATCAGCAAGGAGATCGGACAGACGATGCTGCGGACCTCGCGCTCGCCGATCTTCTCGGAGGCGCGCGACTTCGTCACCGGGATCTTCGACCATCGGCTGCGTCTCCTGGCGCAGACCGCCTACATCCCGGTGCTGATGGGTACGCTCCCGTCGGCGCTGCGCGGCATCGTCGACGAGTTCGCCGACGACATCGACGAAGGCGACGTCTTCATCCTGAACGACCCCTACCGCGGCAACAATCATCCGCCCGACATCACGGTGGCGAGGCCGGTGTTTCAGGGGGGCCAGGTGCGGTTCTGGGCCGTGTCGAAGGGACACCATGCCGACGTCGGCGGGGGCGGCGTCGTCGGCTACAACCCGGCCGCGCGCAGCGTCTGGGAGGAGTGCGTGCGGATTCCTCCGGCGAAGCTGCTCGTGGCGGGAAAACGCAACAAGGCGCTGTGGGACATGATCCTGATCAACGTGCGGATGCCGTGGCTCGTCGAGGCGGATCTCGAATGCCAGATCGGGGCTTGCACGGTCGGGGAACGCAGCCTGAAGGCGTTGATTGCCAAGTACGGCCTGCCGGTGCTCTACGACGCGGCCGACCGGATCCTCGATGCCTCGGATCGCCAGATGCGCACCGTGCTGCGCCGCATACCGAACGGTACCTATCGGGCCGAGCGTCACATCGATCACGACGGGATCGACAAGAGCAGGATGATCGCCCTGCGTCTCGAACTGACGGTCGGCGACGAATCGGTGCACTTCGACTGGTCGGGCAGCGACGCGCAAGCGGCCGGCTACGTCAACAGCACGCTGACCAACACGATGTCGGCGGCGTTCCAGGCGCTGTTCATGACCGTCTGCTCCGAGGTGCGCTACAACGAGGGCGCGCTGCGCGCGCTGAGCGTGCACGCGCCCGCGGGTTCGATCGTCAATGCGCGCGAGCCGGCTCCGGTGACGACGTGCACGGTCGTGGCCGCGGAGGCGATCGTCGAGGCAACCTGGCTTGCGCTCGCGCAGGCGATTCCCGAGCGTGTTTACGCGGGTTGGGGACGTTGGCTCGCCCCCTCGACGATGGGCTTCAACCCGGCAACGAAGCGCCCGTTCGGCGACATCCATTTCATGGCGAAGTCCGGGGGCGGGGCGGCGCGCGGCTACGACGGGTGGGATCACATGGGCACGGTGATCACCGCGGGCGGGCTGCGTGCGCCGGATCCCGAGTTGCACGAGCTCGTCAATCCGTATCGTGTCCTGCAGTACGAGTTCTGGCCCGACAGCGCCGGGGCCGGCCAGTGGCGGGGCGGCATGGGGACCATTCACAGCTTCCGCGTCGAGGCCGACGGCATAGCAGCGGTGAACTTCGGCGGCGGCGTCAACGAGGCGACCCGGCCGTACGGTCTCGAGGGCGGACTGTCAGCCCCCAGGTCCCGAGTGGTCGTGCGTCGCGGGGGCACGGAGCAACTGATCGACACCGAGACGTTCTTCTACCTCGAATGTGGAGACGAAATCGAGATCCACGAAACCGGTGGTGGCGGCTACGGTGACCCGCGAGAACGGGACCGCTCGCGCGTCGACGCCGACGTCGCCGACGGGCTGGTGAGCCCCGAGCAGGCGCGCGAGGTCTACGGTCTGAGCCAAGCGGGGCGTGCCGGCGGGCGCTGATCCTGCACTGCGCCTGGCCGAACGGCGCGCGCGATGGTCGGCGCGCCAGAAGCGAGACGCGATCGAACAGTCACGACAACGAGGAAGACGAAATGGAACCTGTGCGCGGACGCCAGCGCTATCCGAACCTGTTCCGACGCGGCCGCATCGGAGACCTGGAGATCCCCAACCGAATTGTGAGGTCTCCGTGCTGTACCGGCATGGGCGCCATGGACGGGTCGGTGACCGACCGGTTGATCCGGCACTACACGGAGCTTGCGCGCGGTCGTCCGGGCCTGCTGATCGTCGAGTACAGCTACGTCGACAAGGAGGCCAGCAAGTCGGCGCAATGCCAGCTCGGTTGCGCCGACAACGAGCACATCCCGGGTCTCGCGTGGCTGGCGCGCACGATCCAGTCGTACGGCGTGAAGGCCGGCATCCAACTCGAGCACGCCGGCCGGCAGAAGTTCCTGGGAACGCCGCCCATCAAGGCGCCCTCGCGGATTCCGTGGGAGGAGCTGCACGCGATGGGAGGCAGCGTCCCGGAAGAGCTCACCTGGGACGAAATCCAGGAAATCGTGCGCTCCTTCGGTGACGCGGCGCGACGCGCGCAACTGGCCGGCTTCGACTTCGTCGAGATCCACGGCGCGCACGGGTACCTGATCACGAACTTCCTCTCGACGCGTACCAACCGGCGCACCGACTGGTACGGTGGATCGCTCGAGAACCGGATGCGGTTCCTGATGCAGGTCGTCGCCGATGTGCGCAAGAAGGTCGGTCGCGGATTCCCGCTGGGTGTGCGCCTGAGCGGTTCCGAGTACGAGCCCGATGGCGTGACGATCGACGAATCGGTCGAGGTGGCCAAGGCCTTGGAGAAGGCGGGCATCGACGTGATTCACGTGTCGGGCGGCAATCACCACCAGATGCATCATCAGGTCAGTCCGCTCTACGTTCCTGCGGCCCACAACGTCTGGGCCGCCGACGCGATCAAGCACGCCGTGAGCATTCCGGTGATCGCCAGCGGATCGCTGAACACGCCGGAGCTCGCCGAATCGGTGCTGGCCGAAGGAAAGGGCGACTTCGTCGGTCTCGGGCGGGTGCTCTTCGCCGATCCGCAGTTTCCGGCCAAGGCCGAGGCCGGTCTTTCCGAAGACATCGTTCCCTGCATTCGCTGCAACGACGGCTGCCAGGAGCGGTCGTTCAAGCGATACCAGTCCGTGCTGTGCACGGTGAACCCGACGCTCGGCAACGAGGCGATGGCGGGTGCGTCGCCCGTGCCGCCGGGATACAGCGTGGCCGTCGTGGGCGGCGGCCCCGGCGGCATGCAGGCGGCCGAAACGCTGGCCCTGCGGGGATGCAAGGTCACGCTGTTCGAGAAGCGCAAGCTCGGCGGCATGCTGATCGAAGGCTCGGCACCGTCGTTCAAGTCCGATCTGCGACTGTTGATGAACTACCAGCGCAACCGGATGAAGAAGCTGGGCGTCCAGGTCGTCTATCGTGAAGTTGCGCCGGCCGAACTGGCCGAGGGCGGGTTCCAGCACGTGGTCGTGGCGATCGGCGGCGCGCCGGTGCCGCGCCGGTTCCCGGGCTCGGATCGGGCCGCAGTCGTCGACGGTTGCGCGGTCCTGAGGGGCGACTCGAGCGCTGGCGGTCGCGTGGTCGTGATCGGCGGAGGGCTGGTCGGCTGCGAGGCGGCGCTTCACCTGGCCAGCCACGGCAGCAGCGTCACCGTGGTCACGCGCCGCGAGGACTTCATGGGCGAAGGGGGCGACTCGGGTATCGGTGTGGAGGCGTCGAACCGTTCGGCGCTGCTCGAGATGTTCGATCGGTACCAGGTGGCCGTCCGAACCGGGCTGCACGTCGCGGGCTTCGACGAGGACGGCGTGTCGTTCGCCGATGCCGCGGGCCGGCAGTTGCGCCTTCCTGCCGACAGCGTCGTGATCTCCAGCGGCTTTCGCGCGCAGCCCGAGTTCGCCGAGGAACTGGGTCGCCTCGGGATCCCGGCCACCTCGATCGGCGATTGCGTGCAGCCGCGCAAGATCTTCGACGCGATGCTGGAGGGCTACAACCTCGGGCTGCGACTGGGCGACACCGCTCCGGTCGCCGTCGGAGCCGATTCGCTTTCGCCCGCGATGGCGGGCTGATCTGCTGTTCAACCAGGACAATGACGAGGAGAGATGCGATGGGAATCCGTGATGTTCGACGCCTGTTCGCGGTCTGCGCGGGCCTGATGGTCGGCGCGACTGCCTACGCGGGACAATGGTGGCCTGTGCAGGTCAACGCCGTCGGCAAGGACGGATCGAAGCAAGCGATCGAGTACAGTGCGCTCGACAAGGCCAGTCGACCCTGGAAGATCTGCGCTTCGTTCCCGCACCTGAAGGACTCGTTCTGGCTCGCGGCGAACTACGGCATGATCGAGGAAGCCAGGCGCCTGAAAGTGCAGCTTCAGATCCTCGACGCGGGCGGTTACCCCAACCTGAACAACCAGATCTCGCAGATCGAGAACTGCGTGGCGGGTGGCGCTCAGGCGGTCATCATCGGTGCGGTCTCGCACGACGGTCTGTCCAACCTGGTCGCCGAACTCAAGAAGAAGAACGTTCCGGTCGTCGACCTCTTCAACGGGATGTCCTCGCGCGACGTGAGTGCCCGGGTGCTTGCGCCCCCGTTCGAGGCCGGACTGAGTGCCGGCAAGTATCTGGCGGGGCGGCACCCGGCCGGATCGCCGGCGGTGAAGGTGGCCTGGCTGCCGGGGCCTGCCGGGGCTGGCTTCGTCGAGCTCTTCAACCAGGGCTTCAAGGAGGCCATAAAGGGGAGCGCGGTCGAGATCGTCGCGACCAAGTATGGCGACATCGGCAAGGAAGTTCAGGCCAGGCTCGTCGAGGACACTCTCCAGTCGTTCCCCGAGCTCGACTACATCGCCGGCACCGCGGTGACCGCCGAGGCGGCAGTGCCGGTGCTTCGCGCCCGCGAGCGAGCTTCGCGCGTCAAGGTCGTGTCGCTGTATGTCACGCCCGGGGTATACCGGGGGATCGTCGGCAAGTCGATCCAGGCGTCGGTCGTCCAGCCGAACGTCACGACGGCGCGGATCGCGATCGACCAGGCGGTGCGATTGCTCGAAAAGCGCGAAACCGTGGGCTACATCACCGAGCTGGCCCGCTTCTTCGATCAGTCGAACATCCAGTCGATGGAAGTCGGCGCGTCGTTCGCGCCCGACAGCTTCAAGCCGGTCTTCCGGGTTCCTTGACCCGAGATTCGCCGTCGCGACCCGGGTGCTGCCTCTTCGCGGGCCGCACCCCGGTTCCTGCTGCGACGCAGGGACGATGGAGGTTGCGCGCCTTACGCGTCGCCGACTTCGATGACGATGGCCATGGCGGTGTCGCCGGCGGCGCAGCCGGTGAACAGCCCGTAGCCGCCGCCGCGGATCGCCAGCTCTTCGATCAATTCGATGATCGCCCGCGTGCCCATCGGCGCCTGCGGGTGCCCCCAGACCAGAGAGCAGCCGTAGTTGTTCATCGTCCGCAGGTCGGCGCCGGTTTCCTGCGCGAAATACAGGTCGTTGACAGCGAACGGGTTGTGCGTCTTGATGGCCGACATCTGCGCGATCGAGCGCCCGGCCTGCTCGAGCGCGCGTTGCGCGGCCGGCACCGTCGCTTCGGGCATGTGCGCCAGCGCCGCGCGCGCCAGCCCGAAGCCGTGCAGGCGCACCGCGATCTTCGGGTCGGTGGAGAGCTCGCGTGCGCGCTCGGCGGTGGTGAGGATGATTGCGGCGTTGCCATCGGCCGGGTGCGTCTGCCCGCCGAAGGTGATGGTGCCGCCTTCGACGACGGGGCGCAGCTTGGCCAGCCCTTCGGGCGTGGAGTGCGAGACGCCTTCGTCGGCTTCGAGC
>JAKOVA010000309.1 GCA_029782335.1 Actinomycetes bacterium
TCGATGGTGGCGACGAGGTCGCCGGCGCCGACCGACTGGCCTGCCTCGACCTTCAGCGATGCGACCTTGCCCGCCTTGTCGGCGACGATGTTGTTCTCCATCTTCATGGCCTCGAGCACACAGATCGTGTCGCCCTCTGCCACCTCGTCGCCTTCGGAGACGAGCACCTTCACGATCGTGCCCTGCATCGGCACGGTGATCGTGCCCGACCCGGCAGCAGCGACCGATGCGTTCGCGGAGCGGCGGGGCTTCGCCTTGCGCTGAGCGCCGCCGGCCGAAACGGTGGCGACTGCCGCTGACTCCGGCACCCACATCGCAACCGAGAAGCGCTTGCCGTTGACCTCGACGTCGACGTCGCGGCGCACCTTCGGCTCGGAATCGTCGTCGCTCGCGGGCGTCGCCGGCTTGGAGGTGACCCCGGTGAGGTCGAGTGTGGACTCGACCCACTTGGTCGAATGCTCGAACGCAGCGAAATCCGGGTGCCGGAGGATGGCGAGATCCGCCGGAATGGTCGTCGCCACGCCCTCGACCACGGTCTCCTCGAGCGCGCGAATCATGCGTGCGATCGCGGTCGGGCGGTCCTTCGCCCACACACAGAGCTTGCCGACCAGATTGTCGTAGTACTGGCTGATCTCGT
Source organism: Actinomycetes bacterium (assembly GCA_029782335.1). GTDB lineage: Bacteria > Actinomycetota > Acidimicrobiia > Acidimicrobiales > Microtrichaceae > JADLFH01. The sequence continues at coordinate 638 of JAKOVA010000309.1, forward strand.
CGCCCGACTCGTAGCCGCCATCCCAACGGACACCGGGACCAGAGGCGACCCGCAGGGTGCGCAGCGGTCCGGGTGAAGGGAGGAAGCGGCCCTCGGCCGGATCCTCGGCGTTGATTCGGCACTCGATCGCATGGCCGTCGAGGCGAAGGTCGTCCTGGCTGATCGGCAGCGGTTCGCCGGACGCGACCCGCAACTGCAACTCCACCAGATCAAGGCCCGACACCAGCTCCGACACGCAGTGCTCGACTTGGAGACGGGTGTTCATCTCCAGGTAGTAGAAGCCGCCGTCTTCGTAGAGGAACTCGACGGTGCCGGCGTTCACGTAGTCGCAACCGCGTGCGACGGCGACCGCCGCCTCACCCATCTGGCGGATGATGTCGTCGGGAATGCCCGCTGCCGGGGCCTCCTCGATGAGCTTCTGGTGACGACGCTGGGCCGAGCAGTCACGGGTGCCGACGTAGAGGCAGTTGCCGTGCTGGTCGGCGATGATCTGCACCTCGACGTGACGCGGCTTGGTGAGGTAGCGCTCCATGTAGCACTCATCACGCCCGAAGTAGGCCTTGGCCTCGCGTTGAGCGGACTCGAGCTGCGAGGCGGCGGCATCGGCGGATTCGACCACCTTCATGCCGCGCCCGCCGCCCCCGTAGGCGGCCTTGATCGCGATCGGATAGCCGTGTTCCTCGCCGAAGGCGATGATCTGGGCGGGGTCGGTGATGAGCTCGGTGGTGCCGGGCACGCCGTACACGCCGACCTTCTCTGCGGCGAGACGAGCGGAGATCTTGTCGCCCATGACCTCGATGGCGCCGGTGCCCGGGCCGATGAAGGTCACGCCACGGTCGGTGATCGCCCGAGCGAAGTCGGCGTTCTCGGAAAAGAAGCCGTACCCGGGGTGCACGGCGTCGGCACCCGACCGCTCGATCGCGTCGAGGATCGCATCGGTGTTCAGGTAGCTCTCCGCCGCGGTCTGACCACCGAGTGCGTAGGCCTCGTCGGCGAGGCGGACATGCAGCGCATCACGATCGAGTTCGGAATAGACGGCGACGGTGCCGACTCCGAGCTCCTTGCAGGCCCGGATGACCCGGACGGCGATCTCCCCACGATTGGCTACGAGCACCTTCGAAAACACGCCCTATGGTGGCCGCGTGGACGTCGAGCGCGCCAAAGCCGCCCTCTCGGGCGCTCGATTCGCCGATCTG
>JAKOVA010000178.1 GCA_029782335.1 Actinomycetes bacterium
CTTCAGGGCGATCTTTCCGTCCCGGAACGTGAAGAGATCGCAACCGTGCACTTCGACGCGAGTGCCGTCGGCGCGTGTTCCGGTGAACGTCCACTCCGATACGCCGCGGTCGCCGCTCACGAAATGGCGGGCGCCGCTCCAGTGGGCATCGGGGAAGGTTGCCCAGACGTCCTCGAAGCCGGCCCGCACGGCCTCGCGGCCGGCATATCGGGTGCCGCACACCTCGGGGCCTGCAGAGGCCTCGAAGACACAGTCCTCGGCCATGAACGACATGAGGGCATCGATGTCGTGGCGATTCCACGCATCGGCGAAAGCTTGCAGAACCTCGGCAGTGACTTCGCGAATCAGGTCCGCCATGGCTCGGCTCCTCCTTCAGTCGGTGCACCGACGTACATCGGCCAAGTCTCCTGACGTTCGACGCGGGCGGCTCACGACGCCCGGCCAGCCTAGGCGGAAGCGTAGTGCGCGACCGCGATGACAACGGGAAGCACGAGCTCGGGAACCAGGTAGGCAAGCCAGACCCCGGCAGGCTCGGGGAGACCCACCTTGCCGATCGACACGAGCCGGCCCAGGCCCGCGAGCAGCACACCCAGCGCCAGCAGATAGACCAGGAAGCCTTGCTGGCGAATCGTGATTGCCGCCCAGAGCGAGATGAGGCCGGTCGAGAAATACACCCCGGCCATGAACCGGTGAACGTTGTCCAGTCTCGGGGACGTGTCGGGCTGTCCGAGGACCATCTGGAGCGCCCCGCCGAACATCGCAATGGCTGCGACGACGAACAGGCAGACCTGAACGACGATCTGGCTCGTGCTCAGTGCGGGTTCGACCATTTCGGGTGCCCCTCCTTTACGGCCTGACGTTCGGGTCGAGCCGCGCGCGAGGGCATCGCGCCAAGCTTCCCCGGCACATGATGAGGCACGGCGCGTCGCCGGCCAAGTGCCGCGCCGTTTCGCGTCGGCCGCAGCCACTGCTCAGGCCTCGCTCAGGAACCTGACGATCTCTGCGTTGATGGATTCCGGATGCGTGACCGGAGCCATGTGCCCGAGACCCGGGAACTCGACGACCCTCACGCGAGGCAAGGCAGGCACCAGGATCCGGGCCACCGCGTGCGCCGACTCGGGCGATTCGCTGCCGAGCATGTACAGCACCGGGATGTCCAGGCTGGCGAAGGCGCCCGCCGGCGTCGCCTCCGTGAACAGTGCGTGTGCCCACCGCCGAACGTTGGCGACCGAGTCGGCAATGGCCGCCTTGCGCTGCGGCGGGGTCGCGTCCCAGCTGCCGCGCCCAATCCAGAAGTCGATGAAGTGTCGCGCAGCCGCATCCCGGTCTCCGGCGTCCAGTGCGGCGGCAGCCGCAGCGACGGCATTGCGGATTCCGTCGACGCCGTTCGGCGGAGGCGACCGGGCGTCGACCACCGAGAACAGCGTGGGCTCGTACAGCGCCAGCGCGCGGACGCGGCCCGGATGGGCCAGGGCGGCAATCAAGGCCACGGCCGCGCCGTACGAGTGGCCCACCAATGCGAACGGCGTGCCGGCCATCGCCAGGACTGGTTCGATGAAACCGACTTCATCCCGAAGCGCTATCTCGCAGTCGGAATGCCAGTCCGGGCTCTTCCCTGACCCGTACGAGTCAGGAGCGAGGACTCGATAGCGCGAGGACAGGGGGTCCATCAGGCCACGCCACTGCGCCGAGCTGCTGGCGTTCGAGTGAATGCAGACCACACCGGGGCCCGATCCGGCTTCGCGGAAGTATGGTCTCGCGGCGTGCATGTCAAGACTCGTCGAGGGTATCCCGCAGCGCAAGGCATCGGTCGAGATATCCCCTGGCGCCGGCCGACTCGAACACGTTTTCGGCCGCGCTCAGCTCCATGCGAGCGGCGCCGTGGTCGCCTTGCCGTGCGAGCAGTTCGGCCAGGCGCAGCCGAATCCGCGCGGCCTCGATCACGGCGCCCTGCTGCTGCAGCACCTCCCGCGCCCGGTGCATCCGACGCTGCGCTTCGTCCGTCTTGCCTTCCAGCCAGTCCAGTTCGGCGCGCGCCTGCAGCACCTGCCCGACCGTCACGCCCGATTCCGGCAACCGGGACTCCGTGTCGAGATCCTGAAGCAGTGCCCGAGCCTTGTCGCGCTGCCCCAGCATGGCGGCGATCTGCGCCGCGTGGGCCAGGTAGCGGGCCTTGCGTTCTCCGGCCACCCAGTTGCTCATCGTGGCGGCGCGCTCGAGACCCCGGATGGCTTCTTCACCGCGCCCGCGCAGACGGAGCAGTTCCGCATAACCCGGGTACGGGTCCCATCCGTGCTGGTAGGCGTGCTGGAAGCAGCGCTCCGCCTCGTCCAGGTCCCCGAGTGCCAGGTGCAGGTCTCCCGTCAGGCGGTACGCATCCCCCAGCGCCCAGGGCGCGCCAAGTCGAACGAGCGGATCGGCACGGCGGATCGTGTCGCGTGCGTCCTCGAGCTTGCCGGACATGGCGTAGATCTCCGCCTGGTGCACGAGGCAGGCGCCGGCGAACGTGTCGATGTTGCTGCGCTCGCACCATCGGGTGAATCGATCCGTCCACTGGCCCGCTCGCTGCCAGTCGCCGACGTTGCAGCAGCTGGAGATCATCCCGCAATAGACGATGCCGCCCACCAGCGGCGACACGTTGCCCGACACCACCGCGGCGGCCGCCTCGTCCTGCAACGCCAGGCCCGCTTCGGTGTCACCGCTTGCCTGCAGGCCGACGCCATGAATCATGATGCCCATCGATTCGATGTCCGCGTTGCTCAACGCGTGGCCGATGTCGCGCGCCTCCTGCGCGAGTGCAATGGCCCTGGAGAATTCGCCCTTGTTGAGGTGGTACCGTGCCGTCATCCAGGCGAGGTTGCCGTGCTGTTCACCCTTTGGCAGGCCGCTGAGCAATCGCTCTGCGCGCCGCAGGCAGCCTTGCGCGACGGCAAGATCCAGCGATTCGATCTGGATGCGCGCGAGGCCGATCAGTACCCGGGCGGCGGCTTCGCGTTCACCGCGACTGGAATGGACCAGGGCGGCCCGCTCCAGAGGACCGACGGCGGCCGCCAGGTTGCCCGCACATTGCGCCGCGATGCTCCAGCGCTCCAGCGCGTCGGCATCCAGTGGGCGCAGGCCGTCCGCCGTGGCGAAGGCGTTCATGGCGTCGTGCCATCGCGCATCGGCGTAGGCGC
>JAKOVA010000193.1 GCA_029782335.1 Actinomycetes bacterium
CTTTCAGGCGATGGCGCAGAACCAGGGGCGAAACCTTCAGGAGGGGCGGATCGTTCTCGGACAAGTCGTCGCGAGGAAGTAGTCCCGGCTTGCATCGACGTCACGCCGGACGGGTGCTGCGACATGAGCCCAGGTAGCCCCCCGACATCCGCAAGGAAATCTTCTGCCTTGGATATTCCACGGATCTTCAACATCACCGAAAGCGCTCACCGCATCCACAACCCGTTCACGCCCGAAAAGCTCGCCACGCTCGGCGCGGCGCTGCGTCTGGAAGCGGGAACCCGGGTGCTCGACCTCGGCAGCGGTTCGGGGGAGATGCTGTGCACCTGGGCACGCGATCACGGAGTCGTCGGCACCGGCATCGACTTGAGCCAGTTGTTCACCGAGCAGGCGAAGCTCCGCGCTGCAGAACTCGGGGTCGCCGATCGGGTCGAGTTCATCCACGGCGACGCTGCCGGCTTCGTCTCCGACAAGAAAGCGGGCGTGGCAGCCTGTCTCGGTGCCACGTGGATCGGCGGGGGAATTGCCGGCACCATCGAGCTCCTGGCGCAGAGCCTGCGGCCCGGAGGGATCATCCTCGTCGGCGAGCCGTACTGGCGGCAGGTGCCGCCGACGCAAGAGGTTGCCCGGGGGTGCCTTGCGGGCTCGATCTCCGACTTTCTGCTGCTTCCGGAACTTCTCGCGTCTTTCGGCCGGCTCGGCTACGACGTCGTGGAGATGGTCCTGGCCGACCAGGACAGCTGGGACCGGTACGAGGCGGCCAAGTGGCTCACGATGCGCCGGTGGCTCGAAGCCCATTCCGACGACGAGTTCGCGAAAGAGGTTCGAGCCCAACTGACCTCGGAACCCGAGCGCTACGCCACCTACACGCGCGAATACCTGGGCTGGGGCGTGTTCGCGCTGATGGCGCGGTGACGAGGGAATTGCCGGGCCCACGTGACTGCACAGAAGAGGGATGCCCATGAATGCCGACGACTTGCGTTCCATCCAGGCTCCGCTGAAGGACCTTTACCGCCAGTCCCCCGAAGCGGCGCTGGTCACGCTGCGGGCACAAGGCCGGCTTGCCGACGGGCTGAGCTGCAAGATCGAAACGGGCAAGGCGCTCGTGACGGCCGGCTTGCATCCGGCCACGGGGGGCAGCGGGCTCGGCGCCTGCTCGGGCGACATGCTTCTCGAGGCGCTGGTCGCCTGCGCCGGCGTCACGCTCAAC
>JAKOVA010000205.1 GCA_029782335.1 Actinomycetes bacterium
CCGTGGTCTGCCCGGTGCGCATCGACGGGGCCGCAGTGCCCGTGGACACGCGCGCGCCGTCGCTCGGCGAGCATGATCGCGAGCTGCGCGAGCGCGCGCGGCAGGTCGTGGGAGCCGCCGGCAAACGGGCCCACGCTGAGGAGGACGACCGATGAGTGCACCCCAGGACCCGATCGCGCCGCTGCGCGACTTCGTCGTCGCAATGACGCGGCTCGTCGAAGCCAGTGCCGACGAAGCGACGCTGATCGTCGAGGGTCGGCGCCTGCTCGCGCAACTGGTCGCGCGCGACGACTGGCTGCCCGAACCGTTCACCCGCCCCGACCCGCAGTTCTACCGGCAGTTCCTGCTGCACGCCGATCCGCTCGAACGCTTCTCGGTGGTGAGCTTCGTCTGGGGGCCGGGCCAGCACACGCCGATCCACGACCACACGGTCTGGGGACTGATCGGCATGCTGCGCGGCGCCGAGCGCTGCCAGCGCTACCGGCGCGCCGACGACGGTCGCCTCGTGCCGCACGGCGGCGAGGAGATCCTGCACCCCGGCGAGGTCGACGCGGTGTCGCCGACGATCGGCGACATCCACGTCGTGGCCAATGCGCTGGCCGACCAGTCGTCGATCAGCATCCACGTTTACGGTGGCAACATCGGTGCGGTGCGCCGGCATGTGTTCGATCCGCAGACCGGCGAGGTGAAGGACTTCGTGTCCGGTTATTCGTCGGAGGTGGTGCCGAACCTGTGGGACCGGTCGGCGGTGGTGCGGGCGGGGATCGGGGGCGGTTGAGGCGGCGCGCACAGCGCCCTCTTGCCAGTCGAGACCGAAGCACGTCGTTCGTGAGGGGTGGGCGAGGAATCGCTCGACCGCGATCTGCCCGAGATCGCGCGGGTGGCGCACGCCGTGTTACGGCGTGGAGGCCCGCGCTCAGGACTTAGGCACGCGCCCACTAGCCATGGACCTATTCGGTGCGCAGGCTGTATTGCAGGAATGTGGCGCGTTCACGTAGACGGGCGAGCTACCTGCACGGTATCTGGACGTTGCGAATCGTCCGGCGGTACTACTGGCCACGTGCCTAAGAACTATGCAAAATAGATCAACTACGACCTGCGGACGAGGGGTGCAAGCTTGAACGGCGCCAGTCGCGTCACAGAGCCGAGGCCGCCCCGCGTCACGTCCAATGCGGAGGCGCGGCGGTGGAGAAATGACTCGCGGCGACAAGGGCATCCCGGCGCGGGCATGTACATGTTGTGCCGGCGGGTTCGAACATATATGAGGCCGCGCGCTGCGAGCCAGATCACGATACCTCTCGACTTATAAGGCGGATCATCATGGGTTGTCGGCTCAACTTCACAACCCTACTTGTCATTCTGTTGCCTGCTTGCACTGGTACGCCTCCTAGCGTGCTGAGAAATGAAGGCGACAAGGTGTCACTCGTTGTCGAATTGCCGACTTCAACCGTCTATCGCAGGGTCGTTGAGGGCGCAAGAGGCTGCTATACGAGAATCTTTGATATCACTGCCGACTACTTCCCCGATACTCGCAGTGGCTCAATCTCGGCGTCTATGAAGACCGCCTATACGATGGGTACAGCGTTCGTGATTGACATCACGCCCAACGGTAGTGAGTCGAAAATCGATGTCGTGTCGCATCGGAGCGCGACAGCCATGCCGAGAAATGTCGAGAAATGGCTCTCAGGCGACTACACGGCCTGCAGCTTCAACTAGAGTCTCATCCTTCTGTGCCTCAACCGTGTCGAGGGGGCCCGACGATCAAGGATCCGGCCGATGAGAAAAATCGCCATGCTTGATGCGGAACCTCATTCGAACCTTGACAGTGCGGACGTTCGCCAGCCGGGTTCGCCATCTGTCGTCCGCGGGGGAAGGCCAACGTTAGGCGCCGCTGTGAGATCCGTCATGCAATCAGCTTCCGGATTCTTCGTATCGGTCAGGCGCGAGTTAGGCACGCGAGATGTGGTTCTGGCCGCAGCCAGCCTCTTCTTAGGCTGGCTTATTGCCCATGGTTACTACCTAAGGGCGCTCGCTGACATGCAAGCGGATGCGGCAGAGCGCCAACGAGTCAATGAACTCGTTCTTCGCGGCATCGAAAGCGTCGGCACCATCAAGTTCGCTCGCGACGTTTCTGGAAAGGTCACAGGCGTTTCGGTGCAGCTAACGGGCGACGCTCGATCGACGTCGCGATCGGGGGGAGAGCTAACAAGTGGCGCAACCCGCGCGGCTTTGCCGGCGACGTCTAACCCCTCCATCGAGCGGACAGTCGCCGGTAAGCCGGCGCCTGCTGCTCATGTCGAACGTTATAGCGCACAGACTACCGTGTTCACACTTCGATGCACCCAGAAACTCCTGCGCAGAGGCCTGGCTGAAACTGCGGCAAGCTCGCAAGTAGATACGTTGCTCGGAGACTGGTACGCGAATGTTCTGATCGCTCGGCCAAGCCACCTGGTCTTGTGCGTCAGCGAGAGGACACTGCTTCCCGTTGTCGTAGTGGCGAAG
>JAKOVA010000213.1 GCA_029782335.1 Actinomycetes bacterium
CGCGGCGCATCGGGCGTGAGGCGACCCGTATAATGAGCGGTTTGACCGAAGGACGACCGTTCCGATGGAAGCCGAGCGCCTGAACCAACTCGAATCGCTGATCGACGACCTGCGCAGGCGCGTCGAAGAGCTTCGGGGGTATCTTTGACTACGAGACGAAGAAGACCCGTCTCGAAGTGATCAACCGGGAGCTCGAGACTCCCGACGTCTGGAACGACGCGAAGCACGCGCAGGACCTCGGCCGAGAGAAGAAGTCGCTCGAGGGCGTCGTCGATCGCATCGGCACGATCGACGCCGGACTGGCCGACGTGGCCGAGCTGTTCTCGATGGCGTCGGCCGAGAACGACGACGAGACCCTGGTCGCAGTCGAAGCCGACGCCCACGCGATCGAAGCGCAGGTGGCCGACCTCGAGTTCCGGCGCATGTTCTCGAACCCCGCCGATCCCAATCCCTGCTTCATCGAGATCCAGGCCGGCGCCGGGGGCACCGAGGCGCAGGACTGGGCGGCGATGCTGCTGCGCCAGTACCTGCGCTACTGCGAGCGCAAGGGCTTCGCCGCCGAGCTTCTCGAGGAGTCGCCGGGCGACGTGGCAGGCATCAAGGGCGCGACGGTTCGCGTCGACGGCGACTACGCCTACGGCTACCTGCGCACCGAGACCGGCATCCACCGGCTGGTGCGCAAGTCGCCGTTCGACTCCAGTGGCGGACGCCACACGTCGTTCGCGTCGGTGTACGTCTACCCGAAGGTCGACGATTCGATCGAGGTCGACATCAACCCCGCCGACCTGCGCATCGACGTCTACCGCGCCTCGGGCGCCGGTGGCCAGCACGTGAACAAGACCGAGTCGGCGGTGCGGATCACGCACAATCCGACCGGCATCGTCGTGCAGTGCCAGAACGACCGATCTCAGCACCGCAACCGCGACGAGGCGATGAGCATGCTGCGCGCGCGGCTCTACGAGCTCGAGCTGCGCAAGCGCAGGGCCGAGCAGGACAAGGTCGAGGCGGGCAAGACCGACATCGGCTGGGGTCACCAGATCCGCTCGTACGTGCTCGACCAGTCCCGCATCAAGGACCTGCGCACCAACGTCGAGATCAGCAACACGCGTTCCGTGCTCGACGGCGACCTCGACGAGTTCATCGTCGCGAGCCTGAAGCAGGGAGTCTGAGAGGGAGTCCGGGCAGTGAGCGACAGCAGGGAACACCACGAAACCGCCGCCGAGCTCGTCCACCGCGACGACAACGCGATCATTGCCGAGCGGCGCGCGAAGCTGGCGAGGCTGCGCGAGAACGGCACCGCCTACCCGAACGACTTCCGCCCCTCG
>JAKOVA010000230.1 GCA_029782335.1 Actinomycetes bacterium
TCCAGCCCCGAGAGCAGCGACATCGCCCACGTCGTGTCGCCGTCCGGGGTCTCCTCGCCGAAGATGCCGAGGCCGAGCATGGCCGCTCTTCAGGCCTGGCGTGCGCTTACTCGACGCCCTTGTCGTTCGGATTGGCGAACGCTTCCTTGTTCGCAGCGTTCTCGGGGAAATTCAGGTTGATGCCCTTGGGCGGAATGGCGCTGGTGAACCACTTGTTGTAGAGCTGGTGGATCTCGCCGGACTTCATCACCGCGCCGATCGTTTTGTCGACCAGTGCCTTGAACTGTGGGTCGTTCTTGCGCAGCATCATGCTGTAGGGCTCGCTGCGCAGCGAGCCGGCCAAAATCCTGTAACCCGAGGGATCCTTGGAGTTCGCGATCTGTCCCGCCAGCAGGATGTCGTCCATGACGAACGCGACCGCCCGGCCGTCGGCCATCAGCAGAAAACTCTCGGCGTGGTCTTTGCCGTAGATTTCCTTGAAGTCCGCGTCTTCGGCCTTGGCGTACTTCTTCAGCAGCGGCACGGACGTCGTGCCCGACGTGGTGACGATCGTCTTGCCCTTGAGCTGCTCGAAGCGCTCGATGCCCGAGTCCTTCTTCACTGCCGCCGAGACGTTGATGACAAAGTAGGTGGGGCCGAACGCCACCTGCTTCTGCCGTGCGACCGAGTTGGTAGTGGAGCCGCACTCGAGGTCGATGGTGCCGTTTTCCAGCAGCGGGATGCGGTTGCTCGAGGTGACCGGCGAGTAGTTCACCTTCAGGTTGGGCATCTTCAACTCGGCCTTCACCGCCTCGACGATCTTCCCGCACAGGTCGATCGCGTAGCCGATCGGCTTGCCGGCGTTGTCCAGGTACGAGAAGGGGATCGACGTTTCGCGGTAGCCCACGGTGATGGCGCCGGTCTCCTTCGCCTTTTGCAGCGTGCCGGTCAGCGCCTGGGCGTGTGCGACAGCGGAGGCGATGGTCAGGCACGCGAAGAGCGCCGCTTGCTTGAATGGCGTCATGGGGTTCTCTCGATCGATGGGGGGGTGGGCCGGATTGTCGCAGGTAGTGTAGCAATGAGCGCGAAGTGGCGCAGCATGCGCCGCGCCCGCTCTGCGGCACAGGGTTCGGGCGGTGCCCGCGCCACAGCTTGGCCTTGATGTCGGCCTCGACGTCAGCCGCCTAGAAACCCCGGGCGGGCATGCGTTCCATCCCCTGGTGCCGCGAGGATGCGTCGGGTGTTCACGTCGAGATCTTGCCGGAATGCCGCGGGGGGATTCGCCGGGGCCGCCCGTGGCAAGGGTGTAGTCCTTCCGCTTGGTCTTTACCAGTGCCGAAACGGATCGTGCCGACCCGCAAGGGGATGTCGGTTCGGTCGCACGCTCTCTCGACCGGGGCGCGGATTAGCGCTGACGATGTCGCTGGGGTGTGTGGTGGGCGGCACCGAGTTCGAACCAGTGACCCCTGCCATGTGAATGGTTCGAGCAGCGGGAATCCAAGCGAAATGTGCTTGTGATTCAGAACGTTAGAAGAACGGAGCGGCAAGCCAACGGTTCGTGAGGCTAATTTGGCCAGGGTTCTCCTCCACCTGGCGGTTTGAGTGAATGGCTCCTGCTCGCCGCGGAGGAGCCCATGAGAAAGGGTCGATTCACCGAAGAACCGATGGTTGCCACGTTTCGCGAGGCTGGGCGCACTTCGGTCGCAGAGCTTGCACGCAAGCGCAAGGTTAGCGAGCAGACCGTCTGCACCTGGCTCCAGAAGTTCGGCTCGATGAACCCTGCCGACGTGAAGCGACTGCGTGCACTCGAGCACGAGAACACCAAGCTCAAGCGGATCGAGCGCGAGATGGCGATCGATACGCTCGAGAATATTTGGCGCCGACAGCGGTGTACTGGCAAGCCCGGTGCGACCAGGTGGTCTTCGCAATCCAGCGACGGCACCCGAAACGCCGCGCTTGCGAGTTGATCGGCAACGCAGGTTCGACGCTGCGCTACGAGAGAGTCCTGCCGGGGCAGGATGCTCCGGTCTTCGAAGCGATCCCGGCTTGCGCAGCAGCATCCGCGCTACGGTTGACGCACCCGGTCGCCCGGCGCATCATCGATGTGCACACGGTCGACAGAGCAGGCATCTCGTGCCTATGGTGTTGCCACGCCGCCTCCAACCGCTCTTGCTTCGAGTCGCTTGCGGTGCAACCCTGTCGCTGGCGGTCTGCGCCGGTGCTTCCGCACAGCCCGGCGGCCCGTGCTTGGTCACGCCGCCCAAGGCAGCGTCGGGCGATCTGCGCTACTCGGCCCTCGACGATCGCTGCGAAGGCGTGTTACCCCGTTACGTTGGCTACGGAGACAACATTGAACTCGTCGGTTACGGCGCGGGCGACATCGACACCGCGACACCGATCATGCACGTGGAGGTTCTCGAAGCGCCAGGCAAGGCAGATTCGCTGACCGTCCGTGCGCTTAGCCTGACGGCTCGCAAGCGCTATCAGATGGATCGGACCCTTGCCGCCCGCGGGCGGTACGAATGGCCGCTTGGACTCCTGCGGCAAGCAGTCAGCAGTCCGGACATCAAATTGGATCTGGCGACGATGGGGCTCGTTGCATGCACCAACCGGTGCGCGAACCGGCCCGACACGCTGTTCGTGCCGGTGCTCGTCGCGCAGGTCGCCGGTGCGGCGCGACCGATGCTGACGCTGAAGCTTCGCGCCGACGTGTTCGCGATGAACGTGCGCGTGCGCCTTCAACCGCAGGACGGCGGTTCCGCGATTGAGCCGAATCTCGGCCGCATGGAATTATCTTCCGACGACCTTACCAGTGTGTCGCTGCCGACCGGGCTGAAGGCGGGCGAGTACCGCTTGGAGGTGCGCGCGACCAACTCGCAAACGATGCAGCAGATGTCGTCGCTGCGGGTCCGGATCGTCGTTCCATGAGCCGACCCGATGCGATGGAGGGTGCACAGGGCAGGGCGCTCGTTTCGACGTCGCCCCCGTTGTCGGCGGGGGCGTCGTCGCGCCGGGTTCTCGGCTTCGCGAGGCGGTCGGTCCCTTGGCTGATGTGGCTCGGTCCAGTCGTCCTCGCGGCGGTGACCCTGTCGTTTCTCGCCTCTGAAGTCGCGCAGGCACCCTTCCGGCTCAGCGTGCGAACAAACCTCTTCTGGTTCGTCGTTGAATCAGGTGATGCGGAGCTGGCGCTCGACGCGGCAGTCTGGCAGCTCGATCGGCCGTCGGACATCGAGGAACCACGCATCGCCTCCGGTGATCGGACGGTCATCGCGATCCGGAACGCGAGCGTGGCCCCCGCGCAGCAAGGCAATACGCTGGCGCGACTCATGATGCATCCGGCAGCAGGCGATCTCCTGCGGTTCACCATGACGCCGGGCGCGACGCCTCGGCTGACGGTCGGTTCGCGGGAGAACCCGGTCAACGTGTCGATCGAGCGCCTCGACGCGGGTTCCGACGGCCACTTGGGCTTCGTCGCCGAGTCTGAGAAGCAGCCCCCCGTGACCGGCGAGACTCGTTCGATCCTCGCGAAGTTCGGCGGGAGCGAAGGCAGCCAGGTCACGGGCGTGTCGCCGACCACGTCGACGAATCGGTCGACGCGCGTGAAGGTGCGCCAGTTCGGTTTCAGCACGTCGGGCGACGTCCTCGTCAGTGGGGTCACCGGCGGCGAGCTCTACTTCCTGGACGTTCCGTCGCTCGAGATGAAGGTTTTCCGCGGGACGGACCTGCGGGTCGCGGGCGACTCGTTGAACCTCGATGCCCTTTCCGTGCGGCCCGACGGACTCGAGGTCACGCTGAGCGGTATGGCGCGTACGGCGGCCCTGACGATTGGCGCCGACCAGAGACCGTACAGCCTGATGCCGACCAACCTCGACCGTGCGCAGCGCAGGCCATGGATGATCGGCAGCATCGGCGCATTAGGGGTACTGATCAGCCTGTTCGGGCTGATGTTCGCGGGGGCCGGGATGTTCAGGCGCTTCGCATCGTGGATCGGTGCCCCGCCTCCGGAAGGCTTGAAGCGATGACCAGGCGGCACGTCGTGGCGGCATTGCTCGGCGTATGCTGCGTGCTTCCGATTCGAGCAGCCGAATCGCCGCCGCTCGAACTTGTCGTGATGGTGCGGGCGAGTCGGGGCCCCGGCACGCCCGTCGAATCGGGTGCCGGATTGATCGTCAGCCAGACAGATGCGCGCACCGTGATCGCGACCGCTCTGCACATCGTGCGCGACGAGGAGCAAACCAACGCGTCGCACATTGCCGTCGAATTCTCGACGCTGCGCGGCGAGGACTTCCCGGCGACGATGGCCCTGCGGTATTTCGACGCGAAGTCGGATCTTGCGGTCTTGTTCATCGACCACGCGAAAGTCGCGGCCGTCCCCCGGCTGTCGGAAGCGCGCTTCGCGCACGCCGTTTCGCCGTCGCCTGCGGACAAGCTCGTCGGTGTCGCGGTCAGCGTGGTGGGTGCGACCGGGCGCACTTGGGCGATCGGCCCAACGGGCGACACCGTCACCCGCGTGGTCGATTCGAAATTGCGCGTGAAGTCGGCAGTGGCCGGACCCGGCGCGTCGGGGGGTGCAGCCTTCGACGCGTTCGGCCGTCTGCTCGGAATGAACAGTAGCGTGGACAGCGAGAGCGGCGAACTGGTCGTTGTCCCGATGGCGACGATCCGGCGGCAGCTCGAGGGCTGGGGCATCGAATACGCGCTTGGCAATGCCGGCGCGCCGACCGGAAGCAACGAACTGCTCGACGCACTCCGACGAACGACCCGGGTCGACGGCCGAGCGATGCCCGGAGGAGACACCTACGCGATATCCGTCGCGGTGCCCGATGCGCTGGCGGCACTTAAGCCGACGTTCCGCGTCGTTTTCCCGGAGATGATGACTCTGCCACCGGCTCAGTTGCGCACACCGGACTGGTTCGCGCAGCTCAGCTTGCCGCCGGAGCGCCTGAAGGTGCAGCTCTGGATGGATACGCCCGACGGTCGCACGACGGGTCCGGTACTGCAGGTGCTTGACGTCGCGGCGCTCGCCGCGGCGCGAATCGAGGAGAAAGCTGCACGTGTGCGCGCGAGCCAGACCGAGGCGAATCGCGACGCCGATCCCGGGTCGCGCGAACGAAAAGTGGCAGGCGAGGAAGCGTATTTCCGGGCGATGGAGCAGGCGAGGCTCGAGAACAGCCGTGCAGACCATCGGAGGATGGAGCAGAACGCGCGAGCGTCGGCGGCGAAGCAGGCCGAGCTAACCGCGTCCCTCGACCGAGACGCGGCGACGTACTTCGCGACCGATTTGCTGGAACGGATCGTGCGCGACTTCCCCGGCTGGTCGTTGAACTGCCGCTCGGTGACGGTACCGACGCGGGAGGCCATTGAGAAGAGTCTCCGCAGTGGGGAGCCCCCGCAGCAGTCATGGCGGTGCGATCGGCCGCAGATGCTGGGGCGCGTGCCCCATCGCGGGAGGATCGACGCGGTGGTTTACTCGATGCGCCTCGGCGAGTCCGGCAGGCGCCTCAATGTCGATGTGCCCGTCGATCACTCGGTGATCGATGTCGACAGCTTCATCCAGCGCGTGGTCGAACGCATGCTTTCGGAAGGCAAGGGTGCCATCCACGTCGAGGTTGCGCTGACCGATGGGCGCCGGCTCGGGCCGAAAGAACTGTGCGCGGTTGTGCGGCGCGGCCCGTCATCGTTGCTGCTCGAATGCGCGCCGGCGGCCGGTCGCCGCTGATCGCAGAGCTTCGCGCCCGCGCTTCCACCGCAAGCACCGGAGTGAAATCCCATGCTTCTCTCACGACAAGATGGTTCTCGATTTCCCACCGTGTTCTCTGGCTATTCTGGTGGTCGGCACAGGGTTCGAACCTGTGGCCCCTGTTGTGTGAATGACTCGAGCCGCCGGACCCCAAGCGAAATCTGCTTGTGGCTCAAAGCGTTAGCGGAACGGATAGGCACTTCAACGGAACCTGAGTGTTCGAGGACGAACCTGAGCGAACCGGCGCGATCACGCATTAGCGGGGCACCTGTCGGCAAGCTGAGTTCGCGATCAAGATCCCTCCGGTTCCTGAATCCACGCTGGAGTGTCCCTGTGACCATGCAGTACGCGCCAGGCGCCGATGTGGTCCGGGCGCCCGACATAGAAGACGAGTAAGGGTAGTGCGTCAGCGGCCAAGTGCGCAGGCCCTGCAAGTTCAACTCGTGGGCGTAGCGCGGTGACCCAGTGGCCGGCTGGCGGCCGACGAGGCTGTACGCCTTCTCCAGGGCGTCGATGAAGCAGAGCGCGGCCGCCGCTCGGCCTCTACTGCGAGGTAGTGCGTTACCGCGTCCTCGACGTCCCGGTGGGCCTTCGCGCGCGGGACGACGGGTTTGGCCTTCATCCCGGGTTTCAGGACTTGCGTTGCGACTAGACCCCGCCGCGCGCCCGCTTGCGCAGGACCTCGAAGTAGGCCTCGCTCACGGGTGCAGTGGGCGCGGACGAGGCGTCCGTGAGCAACAGGCTGCGCAGTAGCAGCCGGTCCTGATCGCGCTGGGTGAGTTCGCGCATGTACTCGCTTCTGGTGCTGTTGCCGCGCTGACTGAGCTGCTCGTCGACGAAGGGCGAGAACCGCTGCCGGTATTCCATGACGTACCGCTCCTGCTCGCGTGTCTCGATCGCCCCACGCCGCGCGGTGCGAACCTGCCCTATCGCCTCGCTCGGCGCGACGCCGAACTCGACGAGCAGGCACGCGGCCACCGTACCCGCACGCCCGAGTCCGCCGCGGCAATGGACGAGCACCTTGCCGCCCTGCATCAAAGCGTCGACGGCCGTTCGCCCTGCCACGAGCCACGCTCGCTCGAACGAAGGGCCTGGCGCGGTCACGTCCACGATCGGCAGGTGATGCCACGCGATGCCGCGGCTCGCGATGCGTTGGCCGAGATCCGGTAC
>JAKOVA010000232.1 GCA_029782335.1 Actinomycetes bacterium
CGGTTGTTCTGCCCGCTGTTGGGCACGGGCGAGCATCGCCTCGTCGACGGCGTAGCGGGCCATGAGCTCGGCCGCCTTCGCGTTGAACGCGGCGGCCTCCTCGGGGAAGGTCGTCGACTCGGCCTGGGCGAGCAGGGCACGGATGGTTTCGAGGCGGTCGTCAGCCATGACCATCACCTTCGCGCGCCCCTGTGACATCGACGGCCACCCCGCCGAACTTTGGGTCGAGCGTCCCGAGTTTCTGACGGCCACCCCGCCGAACTTTGGGTCGAGCGTCCCGGATTCGGGACGGAGAGCCCAAAGTTCCGGGGAGGGGTGGGTCCGGGACGCGAGTGGGCCGCCCCAAGGGGCGGCCCACTCACACATTGATTGTCCGGTCGGACGGATCAGGCCGTGCAGACCCCGCCGTCGAACGTGGAGCAGAGCTGGCCGGCGCTCCCGGCAGTTCCGTTGGTGCCCGCGAATCCCGCGACACCGTTGGTGCCGGCCTCGGGGTTCCGGTTGCCGGCGCCGCGGGCGCCACCGTTGCCCAGGCCCCCGGCTCCACCACCGGAGCCGTACGTCCCGCCCGCTGCCGCACTCGCGGCACGGGTCAAGGTCGATGCGGTCACCGAAAGCGAGCCGGTACCGAGGCGTGCAATGGCGATCGAGGGGCCCCCGGCGCCACCACCAGCGCCGCCACCACCAGCGCCGCCACCACCGCCGCCGCCACCGCCGCCGCCGCTGGCCTGCAGGCCGCCGTTGGCGTTACCGCCATCGCCGCCGTTGCCGCCCTTGCCGCCGTTGGCGCCATTGCCACCCTTGCCGCCAGCGCCACCCGCAGCAGCGGTGATCGAGGACGAGACAACGGTGACCGTCGAGTTGTGGGCGTAGACCCCGAAGGAACCACCCCCTGCCGTGCCGGCGAGCCCGGCGTTCCCGCCGATGCCGCCGCCACCACCGGCGCCGCCGCCACCACCCCAGGTGTATGAACCGGTGGCACCGCCGCCGCCGCCGCCACCACCACCGGCGCCGGTGCCACCGGTGCCGCCGTTGGTGCCGTTGCGGCCGACCCAAGTGGAGCCGGCCAACCCGGCGTCATTCGCACCACCAACACCGGCGGCGCCAGCGGGAGCCTGGACGTTCGTCCCTGGCGTTCCGGTTCCGCCGCCCTTGCCGCCCTTCGCTCCGTCTGCCCCTGCGAAGTGGCAGTTCCCGAAGGCGCCGCCGTCGCCGCCGTTGCCGAGGCCGCCGTCAGCGCCGCTGGTCTCCTTGCGACCGGCCGAACAGTCGGTAAAGCCGCCCTTGCCGCCGTGGCCGCCCGCACCGGACGCAGCGAGGCCACTCCCACCGCACGACGACGCACCGAGGTTGTCGGAGCTGTCGTAGTTGCCGCCCTTGGCGCCGTTGCAGCCGCCAGCTGCCGTCGCCGGCGACCCATCGCCACCAGCCGTCCCGGCGACGCCGGAAGATGCGGTCACCGTGCTCGAGGCGTTGATCGTGACATTCGAGTTACCGATCGCACGGACGCCATATGCGCTCTGGCCCGCGCCCGACGCCGTTCCGCTCGAGACGGTCACGCCCGAGAGGGTTGCGGTCGAGCCACCCGCGACGAGCGCACCGGTGGGCGGCGAGCCGACCCCTCCGGTGACGGTGACGTCGGTCAACTGCACGCCGGTGGAGGAGGCGTCAATGATCACGCCCGACGACGCGGTGCCCGCCGCGCCGATACCGTCGACGGACACGTCCATCAGGGTTGCCCCGCTCACGCCAGAGGCGACGACCGCGACATAGCTACTCCGACCGCCGTCAAGCGAGCCGTTGATCTTCGTCGTGCCCGATCGTGACGTGAAGGTCGAGCTGTAGCCGCCTCGAACGGTGATGCCGGAGGCGAGATCGGCCCGGCCGTAGTTCGCGCCGCTCGCGACCTGCACGACGTGCTTCGAGGTTGCGACAGCCTTGGTGATCGCGGCGTTGATGCTCAGACACGGCGTCGCGAGCGAGCAGTCCGCTGCGTCGGAACCCGTCGGGGTGACGAACACCGTATCGGCGAGGACGCCGTCAACACCGTCGCAGTTGGAGTCGTTTCCGAGTGCGTCAAGCGCATCGGGGGCGCCGGGGTTGATCGACCCGTCCGAGTCGTTGCAGTCGTACGGCCCGGGGCCCGCGTTCGGGGTACCCGACTGGCGGTACCCGTCGCCGTCGGCATCGACCCAGACCGTGATCGTGACGGTGTCGGAGTCGGTCACGCCGTTGTCGTCGGTCACCGTCAGCGTGGCCGTGTAGGTGCCGGCGGTGTAGCCGTGGCTCGGGTTGGCCGAGTTCGACGACTGGCCGTCGCCGAAGTCCCAGTGACGGGAGGTGATCGATCCATCGGGATCGCTCGAGGAGGACGAGTCAAAGGTGACCGTCAGGTTCTGCGCACCGGACTGCGGCGTCGCGTTGGCGACGGCAGTCGGAGCCTGGTTCGGGTTGACCACGATGTTGACCGTGGCGGTCGCCGTCGCACCGTTGTCGTCGGTCACCGTCAGCGTCGCCGTGTACGACCCTGCCGTTGCATAGGTGTGGCTCGGGTTCGCAGCACTCGACGATCCGCCGTCGCCGAAGTCCCAACTCGTGGTGAACGTGCCGTCGGGATCCGACGAGCCGGCGGAGGAGAACGCCACGGTGAGCGGCTCCTTGCCCGAGGTGGGCGTCCCGCTCGCTGCCGCCGACGGCGGCTGGTTGGCGTTGACCGTGACCGACTGTGTGGCGGTTGCGGTGGCACCCGCGTTGTCGGTGACCGTCAGGGTGATCACGTAGTTGCCGGGGTTCGCGATCGCATGGCTCGCAGAGGCCGTCGTGGCGGTGTAGCCGTCGCCGAAGTCCCACTGGTAGCTGACGATCGTGCCGTCGGGGTCGTTCGACCCGGTGGAGTTGCAGTTGACCGTCAGCGGCTGCTTGCCCGACAACGGCGTGCAGGTCGCGACCGCCGTGGGGGCCACGTTCGGCACCGGATCGACATGGATCAGGATCGACACGGAGTTGGTCGCACCGTTGTCGTCGGTCACCGTCAGGGTCGCCAGGTAGTCGTTGACCGCCGAGTAGGTGTGGCTGATGTCGGCAACGCTCGAATTGGTGCCGTCACCGAAATCCCAGTGGTGCGAGACGATCGTGCCGTCGGCATCGGTGGAGCCCGATCCCGTGAAGTTCACCGTGAGGGGCGCCTGGCCGGCGGTTGGGGTCGCATTGGCGACCGCCACCGGGGCCTGGTTCGCCACGACCGAGATCACAACCGACGCCTGTGCGGTCGCACCGTTGTCGTCGGTCACCGTCAGGGTCACGTTGTAGGTGCCGGGATTCGCGAAGAGATGCGCCGGAGCCGAGAGGTTCGACGAGTTGTCCGGCGAGGTGGGGTCGTCGAAGTCCCAAGTGGTGGTGATGAACCCGTCGGGGTCGCCCGACCCGGTGGAGTTGAACCCGACGTTCAGCGGCGCCTTGCCGGTCAGCACATTCGCCCCTGCGACTGCGGTCGGCGGCTGGTTCGGGTCGACGTGGATATTGACGGTGGCGGTGTTCGTGTCGCCGTCGTCATCGGTGACGGTCAGCGAGGCGACGTAGTCACCTGCCGCGGTGTAGGTGTGGGTCGGCCCGGCGGTCGTGTCGAGCGCGCTGCCGTCACCGAAGTCCCACTCGTAGCCGACGATGGTGCCGTCGGGGTCGTAGGAAGCACCGCTGTTGAACACCACCTGGAGCGGCTCCTTGCCGCTCGTACCGGAGGTGCCGATGTCCGCGACGGGCGGCTGGTTGGCCGGCGCGGTCACCGTGATGATCTTGGTTCGCACACCCGTACGGTTCGCTGCGTCCTTGACGGTCAACTTCGCCGTGTACGTGCCAGGGTCGGTGTAGATGTGGGTCGGGTTCGGCGTCGTGTCCAACGCGCTGCCGTCGCCGAAGTTCCACGAATACGACACGACACTCGCGCTCGTGCCCGTGGAGTCGAAGGTGACCGGCAACGGAGCGACGCCCGTGTCGGGTACCGCGGTGAAGACCGCCTTCGGAGCATTCGGTGTGCTCGTATTCGGTGTACATGCCGCGGCAATCAGCGTCAGGGTTGCCCCCAACACGATCAACGCGGACCGCAACGGTGCTCGACGCATCCGCAAACCCCTCCCGTCGGCGTCGCCTCCCCGCGACGCATCCCAACCGGGCCAGCATGCCCGCCCCGCGCCTCAGGCGTCAACTGTCTCCGCGCGCCAGGCGCACCGGGTCGAGCGCCTCGGCGATCTCTGCGTCGCTGAGGCCGAGGTTCGCGAGCGCGGCCCGGAGATCCGGCCCACCGTGCAGTGCCCCATGGACCGCTGCTGCCGCCGGTTCGTAGCCGATCGACCGTGACAGTCCTGTGACGAGTGCCGGGGACGCCTCGGCGTAACGGCGACACCGCTCGGCGTCGATCTCGAGACCCGCGACGCAACGCTCCGCCAAGACGTTCGCGACGTTGGCGATGAGGCGACTCGACTCGTCGAGGGTCGCGGCCACCAGGGGTTGGTAGGTGTTGAGCTGGAGGTTCCCGCTCGCCGCAGCGATACCGATCGTCACGTCGTTGCCGGCGACACGCGCCGCGACCTGCACCGCCGCCTCGGCGATCACCGGGTTCACCTTGCCCGGCATGATCGAACTGCCGGGCTGCAGTTCGGGGAGTCGCAACTCGGCGAGGCCGGTGAACGGCCCGGAGGAGAGCCAGCGGAGGTCGTTCGCGATCTTGCAGAGACTCGCGGCGACGCCGCGGAGGGCGGCCGACGCTTCTGCGTACGCCTCGGCTCCCGCCATGAGGGCGAACCGGTTCGCCGCCGGCGTCACCGTCAGCCCGCTGAGCGTCGAGAGGTGAGCGATGACGGCGTCGGCCCATCCCGGGGGAACGTTGAGACCGGTCCCAACCGCCGACCCGCCCAAGGGCACCCGGCACAACGCGTCCACCGCGGCGCGCAGCGGCGCCTCGGCGAGATCCAGTTGCGCGGCCCACGCGCCCATTTCGTCACCGACGAAGAGCGGGGCGGCATCCATCAAGTGGGTCCGGCCCGCTTTGACGATCTCCGCGGCTTCGGACGCCCGACGATCGATGACACGAGCGAGTTCGCGAATCGCCGGCCCAACGGTGTCACGCAACTGCAGTGCGGTCGCCAGCCGGATCGCTGTCGGCATGACGTCGTTGGAGGACTGCGCAGCGTTGACGTGGTCGTTGGGGTGCACGGGTCGGCCGCACCGCTGCGCGGCAAGGTGCGCGATGACTTCGTTGACGTTCATGTTCGTCGAGGTCCCCGACCCCGTCTGGTAGACGTCGATCGGGAACTGATCAGCCCATTGCCCAGCGGCCACCTCGAGCGCTGCGGACTCGACCGCTGCTGCGATCTCCGCGTCAAAGCCCGGGATGTCACCGCGGAGCCCGTTCACCCGCGCTGCGGACGCTTTGATCCAGCCGAGCATCCGGATGACGGTGCTGGGCATGGCCTGGCCGGAGATCGGGAAGTTCTCCACCGCGCGCTGGGTCTGGGCACCCCACCGTGCGTTGCCCGGGACCCGCACCTCCCCGAGCGAGTCGTGCTCGATTCGATCCTCGGTGACATTGGAGCGGGGCGGAGTGTCCATATCCCGAGACTGCCACCCCGGTCGTGCCGACGACCGGGCGCGTGGGTGGCACGGTTGGGGGCGACGGCTCGGTGGAGACGAGCGCGCAAGGTCATTGCCTGGGGTCGGAGAATCTCCTAATACTTTTCATCACGAGGTGCCGGGTTGGTGCCGGGTTGGTACGGAGAGTGGGTTGGAGATGGGAACCAGGTCACGGAGCGCGCGGCTCGTCGTCGCGATCGCCGTAGCACTCATCGCCGTCGTCCCGACGATCTCGGCGACCGCCGGGGCGGCCGAGCCGGTGCACTTCCAGCCCACGCCGCTTGCGTCGTGGCGGACCAACGGCATCGGCTACACGAGCCTGGTCGTCGGTAACATCGCGTACGTCGGGGGAACCTTCTCGACGGTCCGCAACCCGAGCGGGTCGACCACGGTCACTCGTCAGAACCTCGCAGCGTTCGATGTGACGACCGGCGCTCTGATCACCAGCTTCACCGCGAACACGAACGGGATCGTGCGGGCGCTGGCCAGCGACGGTTCCCGGCTCTATGTGGGTGGGCTCTTCACCACCGTGAACGGCACGACACGCCGACGCGTCGCCGCGGTCAATCTGCTCACCGGCGCGGTCGACACCAGCTGGAGCGCCGATGCGTCCTCGAACGTGTACGCCCTCGCCGTTGGCGGCGGACGGCTCTTCGTCGGCGGTTCGTTCTCCACCCTCAAGGGTCAATCCCGACCCAGGCTCGGCGCCGTCCGCCTCTCCGACGGCGCGATCGAGTCGTTCGCTCCGAACCCTGACGGCACCGTGCTCGCCTTGGCGACCGACGGCTCCAACGTCTACGCGGGCGGCAGCTTCACCCACATCAACGGCACTTCCCGCCCCTACGTCGCCGGCCTCAACTCCTCAGGTGCGCTCCGCCCGATCGCGTGGACGAACGTGAACGATTCGGCCTTCAGCATGTCGATCAGCGCGGACGGCACCCGCCTCGCGGTCGGCTACTCAGGTCTGTCGAACCAGGGAGCCGTCTACAACACGAGCACCGGCAAGCGTCTCTGGAACCAACGCTGCGGCGGCGACGCCCAAGCAGTCGCCATCATCGAGGGCACACTCTTCAGCGGCTTCCACGACGAGTGCGACGGTGACACGACCCAGCGCCTGACCGCGAACGCCCTCAGCAACGGAGCGCGCGACACCAGCTTCAAGCCAACCTTCGACAAGTACTGGGGGGTCCGCGGCATCGGGGGGACCGCCAACGCGCTCGTCGTCGCCGGCGATTTCACCAGGGTCAACGGCGTGTCCGTCCAGGGATTCGCCATCTTCCCCGCGCGCTGGAGTCCACCTGCGCCGGTGAAGCTGGATCCGTCGGCATCGTGGCGCTACCTGGTCAGCCCGACCGGCCCGGGAGCTGGTTGGACCTCACCCGGCTTCAACGATGCCGCCTGGGCGTTGGGCGCCGCGCAACTCGGCTACGGCGACGGCGACGAGGAGACCGTTGTCGGGTACGGACCGAGCAGCAGCTCGAAGTACATCACCACGTGGTTCCGCACCACGTTCACCGCAACGAGCATTCCGGCCACGTTGTCGCTCGACCTCTTGGCGGACGACGGAGCGGTCGTCTACATCAACGGTGTCGAGGTCGTGCGGGACAACATGCCGTCCGGCACCATCACCGCCACCACACGCGCCTCGAGCGGACGCTCCGGGAGCGCGGAGAACGCCTTCCGCACCTTCACGTTGTCTCCGAGCGCCGTCTCGGTCGGCACGAACACCATCGCCGTCGAGGTCCATCAGGACTCGTCTTCGAGCAGCGACATGAGCTTCGCGGCGGCGATCCGCTCCACCGCCGACCCGAACACGCCACCGCCCTCGTCAACCTCCACGACCTCCACGACGTCGACCACCACCACGACCGTTCCCGGCGCTGCGCTGTACAGCACCGACTTCAGTGGTCCCAACGGTGCTGCGTGGGGTGCCGAGTGGACCACGAGCGCGGCGAACGGTTCGGTTTCGACCCAGGGCGGCAGTGGGCGCATGAGCTTCAACGACGTCAGTAGCGCGAACGGGCGGGCGTCGCTCAGCGGGGTCACGGCCGTCGCCGACGCGTCAGCGCTGTTGTCCTACCGTTTCGGCTCAACCGGCGACGTCGGCTACCTGAACGTGTATCTCCGCGGCTCGGGTGGCTGGGCGAACTCGTATCGGCCGGCGAACGGCTACGGGGTGGAACTCAACTCCAAGTCGACGACAGTCACGCTCAAACGAGCCAGCGGCGGGAGCTCGACCACCCTCGCCAGCGTGTCGGGCGCGCAGAGTGTCTCGACCGCCAAGCAGTGGCTCCGCCTGCGGGTCACCGGAACGACGGTGCAGTTCCGGACCTGGCTTGACGGTCAGAGCGAACCGACGGCATGGAACTCCACCGTCGTGGACGCTTCGGTCACCAGTCCCGGGACCCTGTGGATCTCTTTCGTCCGTGGCAGTTCGAACAGTGGCGCACGCCACGTGGACATCGACGACCTCACCATCACCGGCGGGGCGTAGGGAATCTCGGGCCCCTCAGGCTCGCGCGGTGACGAGATGCGCGGCCGCGTGCAGACAGATCACTCGCTCGACCGCCCGGTCCGGCGAGTCCGACCCATCGGTCCCCCTCGATGTGTCGCCGTCTGACACCTCGCCGCCTGATGCCTCACCGTCTTCGGTGTCGATGAGGAACCCGGCGAGCCGCTGACGGAGCGCGTCGAGGACGCGGTCGCGGACCGAGGCATCGACACCCGGGCCGCTCAACGCGTCCCGCACCGGTCCGACACCCGAGAGGATCGCCACGACCTCCTCAATCTCCGCCTCGGGCCATTCAAGGTCGCCCTCGATGGGTTCGATGCGGACGAGCGAGAACCCCGCCGCGCCGAGCACCTCCTCGATGCGGGCGGGATCAGCGAGGGCGAAGGGGCCAGGTGCGCCGGGATCACCGCGACGCGGGGGCTCGCCGGTGGCCTCCGATGCGGCGGCGGCCGCCACCGTCATCCAGTCGTTGTGTGCCACTCCCTGCCAGCAACAGAACGCGAGGCGTCCTCCGGGGTGGAGCAGCCCACGGATGTTGGTGAAGGCCGCAACCGGGTTCTCGAAAAACATGACCCCGAACCGCGAGTACGCCGCGTCGAAGGGGGCGCCCTCTGGCCGTTCCGACTCCAGATCCGCCACCTGGAACGTTGCCCCACCGTGGAAGACGCTCGCGCGGGCGATCTCGATCATCACCGGCGAGAGATCGACACCCACCGCGGCGCCCGAAGGGTGAAGCGCGTCGGCGAGCGCTCGGGTGGTTCCGCCGGTTCCGCAGCCGATGTCGAGCACCCGCTCCCCCACCCGGACACGCAACGCGTCGAGCACCGCGTCGCCGAACGGTCCGGAGATCTGCCCGCTCCGGGCTTGCGATTCCGCCCACGACGGGGCGACCTCGTCCCAGTACCGGCGCTGCTTCGCGTTGGGGATCGCTCCGTCGTCACCCATCGTCACACCGCCGGCGCCGTAGCCGCGAGTTCTCGAGCGACGGGCCGAAGGCGGCCGGTGAAGCGCATCACGCCGTCATCGAGCGGATCCGACCGGAACAGCTTGCGGTCTGCTCGCAGGAGTTGCGGGTTGAGCCACGGGGCACGGTCACCTTGTTTGGGGAACCGGTGCATGTCGCGTTCCATGTAGCCGGCGGGGAATCCGTCGATCCACGGCCTCGGCTGCATCGATTGGTCGGAGGGCCGCAACCGGGGCGTCGCGGTCGTGGCGCCGATCGCCGCCATGTGGTTGAGCAACCGACAGACGTAGTCGCAGATGAGGTCGGCCCGAAGCGTCCACGAGGCGTTGATGTAGCCGAACGAGGAAGCGAGATTCGGAACATCCGAGTAGGCGAAGCCCTTGTAGGTCCAGGTGCGGGAGAAGTCGACGGGGACCCCGTCGACGGTGAAGTCCATCTCGCCGAGGGTCACGAGTTGCAGACCCGTCGCCGTCACGATGATGTCCGCGGGGATCTCGTCGCCCGAGGCGACCCGGATGCCGTGCTCGGTGAACGTGACGATCTCGTCGGTGACCACCGACGCAGCGCCGCTCCGGATCGCCCGGAACAGGTCGCTGTTGGGCACCAGGCAGAGCCGCTGATCCCATGGGTTGTACGACGGGGTGAAATGGGTGGCGACGTCGTAGTCGGGTCCGAGTTCTGCTCGGACCATCTGCAACAGCTTGGCGCGAACCTGCCTCGGATGTGTCCGGGTGCGGTTGTAGACGAACTGCTGCATGGCGATGTTCTTCGCACGCGTGATGGCGTAGGCGACCCGCTCGGGCAACACCCGACGGAGCCGGTTCGCGAGGCGATCAACGTCGGGCCGTGACACCACATAGGTGGGAGACCGCTGCAGCATCGTGACGTGAGCGGCGCGTTTCGACATCGCGGGGACGAGCGTCATGGCGGTGGCCCCTGAGCCGATCACCACGACCTGCTTCCCGTCGTAGTCGAGGTCATCCGGCCACTCCTGGGGGTGAACCACGACACCCTCGAAGCGGTCCCGGCCGGGGAACTCGGGGCAGTAGCCACCCCGGTAGCTGTAGTAGCCGGAGCACATGAACAAGTACGAGCAGCGGAGCTGGATGTCGGCCCCGTCGGAGCTCCGGGACGCGGTCAGGGTCCAGCGGGCGTCCTCGCTCGACCATTCGGCCCGACGGACGTGGTGGCCGAATCGGATCTTCGGTCGGATCCCGTGCTCTTCGACCGTCTCCTCGAGGTAGGCGAGGATCGATGGACCGTCGGCGATCGCCTTGTCGGCCGTCCACGGTTTGAACCCGTAGCCGAGCGTGTGCATGTCGCTGTCGGAGCGGACACCCGGATAGCGAAACAGGTCCCAGGTGCCGCCGAGGTGGTCACGGCCTTCGAGGATCGTGAACGTACGGTCAGGACAGAACCTCTGCAGGTGGTAGGCCGCGTCGATGCCGGAGATGCCGGCGCCGACCACGATGACGTCGAACTCGTCCGCTCCCATCACGTTCCCCTTCCGGATCGGTGATCCGAGTCTCTCATCCCTCGGGACGCTTCAGGACACCTGCCGTCACGGCGACGACGAGGCCGAGCGCCGTTGCGGCCCACGCGCTCAGCGCCACGGCGAAGGTGAGGCTGGGCAGCCATTGCAGGAACTCGAGGTCCAGGGCTCTGGTCATGCGGAAGGTGGCGACGCCGTACATCCCAAGCGGGAAGACCATCGTCCACAGCGACGGGTAGTACCGCAGTGGAACTCGCCGGATGAGATGGCGCCAGACCCCGATCGCCACCATCAACGGGAACCAGAACGTCGCCGTCGCCCAGGCGAGAACCACGACACCCTCGACGAAGGGGGCGACTCTGCGGAGCTGCGCCGACGCGTCGGCGTCAAGGAGGATCGTGGAGCCCGCCAGCACGGTGATCGCGACCGCTCCGGCCGCGATCCATGCCGGTGGATCGGCCTCGGTCGGCTCCAGTTCCTGGAAGGTCCAGCGAAGGAAGACCATCGTCATGATGATCAGGTAGAGCACGACGCCGAGGGTGAAGGTCGCCAACACGAAGAACGCGAGCGGCTCACTCCGGTGGTGGTTGAACAGCAACGCCCCGAGCACCGCGACCGATTCGGTCGAGACGGTCAGCAGAAACCACGTGCCGTTGATTCCGGCTTCGAGGCCGGGTTTGTCGCCACGCAGCACGACGGCGAACAGCGTTGCGTAGAGCAGCGGCGCCCACAGTGCGATGCCGATCCACCACATGACCCACGCGGTCGACCACCACCCGTGGATGAGCGCCGCGGAGCCACCCAAGACGTTCGTGGCGGCGACCGCAGTGAGAAACGCGAACCCCCGAGCGTGGCTCGTGAGATCGCCGAGCACCTCGCGGGGTACCAGCGCGACACGAGCGAGCGAGCGGGCGACGAGCACGACGTAGGACACCGCCGCGATCACGAACAGCACTTCGGCGACCACGCGGTAGCCCTGCTGGTCGGCGCCGGTCGCGATGATCCCGGTCGCCATCACCAGCGCGAAGTAGCCAGGTGGGAAGCCAACCACGACGGCGGCCACCGACCGCTTCGGTGCCGGGCTCACGAGCGAAACGACTGCTGCAACGCCGCTGCGGCCGCTGCCAGTGCCGCCGACACGATGGCAGTTGCCCATCCGAGCCGGCGATCGCCGGTCTGGAACGCCTCGACCGCGACCGTGATGAGGAACACCTGGAAGCCAACGAGGATGATCACGTAGATCGCGAGCGCCCCTGAGGCCCGGCGTTGTGGTTCCGAGGTTCTCAATGCCCCGCCCCTCGCAGTGCCCACACGGCGTTGCCGCGGATCTCGACGTCGATGCGCCCGAGCGGCCGGGTCGGCGGGCCGGAAATGACGGCCCCGCTTCGGGCCTCGAAGTTCCCCTCGTGACACGGGCAGTGCCAGCGGTTCTCGTCGGCCTGGTAGTAGACGACACAGCCGAGGTGGGTGCACTTCTGGCTGAACGCGACGACGTCCCGCTCGCCGACCCGCAAGAGCACCGCCGGGTCGTCCGCCGACGGATACCGGAACAGGTAGGTCTCACCGACGCCGACCTGATCGAGGGCCACGATCTCCCGTGGCTCGCCGTGGTTGATCGTGCGCAGTTGTGTCCAGATCGCGAGGCCGATGTTGCCCGCCGCCATCGCCCCGGCGCCGGCGACGAGGTAGCGAGCGAACTCGCGTCGGGTCACGTCCTCCTCGCCACTGGCTTCGTACGGGAAGTCGCGACGCCACAGCGGCGCTGATGCTTCCTGCGACGACTCGTCGGTCATGTCCCCTCCTCCAGGCCAAAGGGGTCGTCCAGCCATGTCCCGGTGCCGGTCGAGAGGGCATCGAGGGGCCCCGGGGAGACATCGTCGACCACCGTGAAGACCTTCGTGCGTACCTGCTGCCGCCCGAAGAGCCACGCGTCGAGGAGTGTCCCGCGACGCCGCTCGGTGAACTCGTCGACCGTGCCGTACCACAGCGCCTCGCTGGGACACACCGACGCACACATCGGGGCGTATCCCTCCGCGGTGCGGTCCTGGCACATGTCGCACTTCATCATCTGGTCGAACTCGGCGACGTACTTGGGGACGCCGAAGGGACACGCCAGAACGCAGTTGGAGCACCCGATGCAGCGGGGCTTGAGCGCGGATTGCACGACGCCGCCCTCGGTCTGTTTGATCGCATCCGCCGGACACACCTGGGCGCAGGTCGGGTCCTCGCAGTGCATGCAGATCATGGGAGCGGTCTGGGTGGTTGCTGCCCGGTCGATCCGATCGAGGTGGATCATCGAGCGTCCCCGGTGGGTACCGCACTCCTCGCACGCCTGGACGCACGCCTCGCAACCGATGCAGCGGCTCTGGTCGATCACGAAGATCGGCGAGTCGTCGACTCCGTAGCGCGGGGGCCTCATCGCAGTCCGTCCGTGACGTCCATGTCGCGACGATCGATCGTGACGGCGCTGCGTGTCCCGACCCGTGTGACCCGCACGGCCGCGACCTTGAACTCGGGCATGTTCGACACCGGGTCGACGGCTCGGATCGTGAGTTGGTTCGCCGCTTTGGTCCCCGGCCAGTGATACGGGATGAACACGGTGTCGGGTCGGATGGTGTTGACGACCTTCGCCGGCAGCGTGATGTCGCCGCGGCGGGACTCGACCCGAACGATGTCACCCTCGGTGATCCCCAACTCCTGCGCGAGACGAGGGTGGATCTCGCAGAGCGGTTCGGGATACTGCGCGACGAGCGGCTCGATCCGACGGGTCTGTGTGCCGGAGAGGTACTGGCTCACGACGCGTCCGGTGGTGAGCCAGACCGGGTAGTCGTCGTCGATCACCTCGGCGGATTCCCGCCACGGCACCGCCGAGAAACGAGCTCGACCGTCGGGGTGGGCGAAGCGGCCACCTTCGTAGAGCCGCGGCGTGCCGGGGTGGCCGGGTTCGGGGACCGGCCAGAACAATCCGTGCTCGGCCTCGATTCGTTCCCAGGTGGCGCCGGCGTAGTCGGCCAAGCCACCCGCGGACGCCCGGCACAGTTCCTCGAAGATCTCTTTCGTGTTCGAGTACGGGAACCATTTGCCCTTGCCGAGCCGGGTCGCGATGTCGAGGAGGATCTCCCAGTCGCGTCGCGCCTCGCCGGGCGGGTCGACCGCCGCGTTGATCTTGATGATCCGGCCTTCGCCGCTCGTGGAGGTTCCTTCGTCCTCCTCGTGGAGCGACCCGGGCAGCACGATGTCGGCGTGGTGGCCCGACTCGGAGAGGAAGAAGTCGATGGTGGCGTAGAACTCGAGTCGATCAAGCGCTTCCGCGGTGAAGTTGACATCCGGTGACGACACGGCCGGGTTGAAACAGATCGACAGGAGTCCCTTGATCTCGCCGCGGTGGATCGCCTCGATGAGCGCGAGCGCCGGCAGCCCCTTGCCCGGGATGTCCGACTCATCGCAACCCCACACCGACGCCACGTACTCGCGGTGTTCGGGGTTGCTGATGTCGCGATTGCCGGGGAGCTGATCGCACTTGTGGCCGTGTTCTCGGCCGCCTTGGCCGTTGCCCTGGCCGGTGATCGTGGACACGCCGCAGCCGGGCTTGCCGAACTTCCCGGTCGCGAGACCGAGGTTGATCGCGGACACGACGTTGTCGACGCCCTTGGTCTGCTGTTCGATGCCCCGGGCGTGCAGCATCATCCCCGTCGCGGAGGTGCCCCACCACTCGGCGGCCTCGGCGATTCGCGCGGCGGGAACCCCGCAGATCTCCGACGCCCAGGCGGGGGTCATCTCGGCGACGGTCGCCGCGGCCTCCTCGAAGCCGACGGTGTGTGCCTCGATGAACTCGTGGTCGAGCCAGTCGTTGCGGATCAGCTCGTGGAGCACTGCGCCGAACAACGCCGAGTCGCTGCCCGGCCGCACCGGGAGGAACAGATCGGCGGTTCGGGCGAGTGGCACCACGCGGGGGTCTTGCACGATGAGCCGCGCACCACGGTCGCGTGCCCGCCAGATGTAGCTGGTCGTGATGGGGAACGTCTCCGCCACGTTCGACCCGGCGATCCACACCACGTCGGCCAGCGGGATGTCGCTCCACGGGTTGGACGCCCGGTCCATCCCCAACGCCTTCTTGTTGCCGGCGCCAGCCGACACCATGCAGTAACGGCCGTTGTAGTCGAGGTTCGCGGTGTGCAGCGCGAGCCGGGCGAACTTGCCGATCAGATAGCTCTTCTCGTTGGTGAGCGAAACGCCGGAGAGCATCGCGAATGCGTCGTCGCCGTAGGTGCCCTGGATGCGGCGGATCTCCGAGACGACCCGGTCGAGCGCATGGTCCCAGCTCACCTTGCGGAAACCACCGGGTGCCGTCTCGTCGCGCTCCATCGGGGTGAGGAGGCGGTCGGGGTGGCTGCCCTGGAGGTAGCGCTTCACGCCTTTGGGGCAGAGCTTGCCTTCGTTGAAGGGGAACTCGTACCAGGGCTCGAAGCCGACGACCTCGTTGTCGTGCACCTTCAGTTTGATCCCGCACTGCTGTCCGCAGAAGCAGCAGTGCGTCTCGACCACCCGGTCGATCTCCAAGTCGGCGTCCCACCCACCGGGCGGCCGCCGGTTGAGGTGCGGTCCGTACTTCGCGATCAGCGTCGCCTCGTCGACCGCAGGGCGTGCCATCAGCCGAAACCTCCGACTCGAACGGATTGTGCGAGGGTGACCGACGCCCGGCGGCAGCGTGGACAGGTGTCCTGGTAGTTCCCGCCGCCGTCGATGCCGTAGTCGAAGCCGACCTGGGGCAGCACCGTTTGGAGATCCGCGATCTGCTGCGCGCTCGCGAACGGCTCGCCGCAACGGCGACAGGTCGCCGCCGGGCCCTGCTCGTTGGCCGCCTTGTAGTAGGCGACACCGAGGTTTCCCGGGCGTTGGAAGATGTGGAACAGCTTCCCGAAGGGGATGTACATCAGCCCCAACACGACGGTGAGCGCGTGGAGCGTGTTGAGCGCCGAGTAGAAGCGGCCGTCGAGCCACAGGCTCGACACGGTGAGAAACAGTCCGGTGACCGAGACGGCGAAGAGGCCCGCGAGCGCCAGGAAGTCGCCGCTGCGTTCCACGGCGAGCGCGCCCGGGTCGCGCAGTCGGCGGCGCAGGAAGATGAACACGCCGCCCAACACGAGCACTGCGGCCACGTCGAGGGCGTGGAACATGAGCCACCCGAAGATGCTCTCGGCGTCGAAGTCGATCGTCCCGAACCGCGAGAGGAAGACCCGATAGCGGTCACCCTGCTGGCCGACGCTCTCGAAGTGGAGGAGACCCATGGTGAGGGGGAACGTGACGAGCGCGGCGAGGATGCAGCCCCAGAAGACGAGTTGGTGGGCGATCCAGCGGGCGGTCGATCGGCGCCGGATGAACCCCTGCGCGAGGAGTTGGGTCGCCACCAGCGACGGGAGTGCCACCAGGTTGCGTCCGGCGTTCGCCCGGAACGCGTCCCAGCCCCGGCGGTTCAGCATCATCGTCGGCGGGCGGCGGAGCCACACGGCGTAGCGGTAGATGATGCCGAACACGGCGAAGAGGGTGCCGAAGAGGTAGCCGACGAGCGCCGCGTCGAACCACACCAGCCGATCGCTGCCGAAGAAGGTGAGGGCCAGGAACACCGCGACCGCGATGAGCCCCCAGGTCACACCACGACGATCGAGTGACCGGGCTCGCGTCATGCGCGTGGCTCCTTGTGCGTCAGTGGTTCCGGGGAAGCGACCGAATCGTCGCAGACCGAAGTCGGCCGAACCCTATCTTCCGCAGCGGCATGTCGAGCGGCGGAACGACGACGCCGGCGTGGCTCGGTTACCGCGGACGATCCGCGAGCTCGGCCTCGCTCCAGAACCCCGGGAGCGGTGTCGGATCCGAAGTCGCGGCGTAGTGACGGAGACGCTCGAAACCGGCCGGGTCGTACAGCTCGATCGCGTCGAAAATCACACCTGGGCCAACGGCACGCAGAGCACGGTCACCGGGGGAGCCGGGTTTTGGAAGGTTGGACGTGAGCACCAACACGCCGGCGTCTCCGCGATCCTGTCCGTCGGCCAGCGCTGCAAGCACATGCAGCCGACCCAGCAACTTCCACACGGTGTCGGTTCGCTGGAGGCCCGGGCGGCTCGTGGTGAACGCACCGGACACGTCGACCCACCACTGGCGGCTGCCGTCGGGAGTCGTGAGGAGGAAGTTGAACTCGACGATCCCCGACGGATGACGAGCCTTCTCGTCGAGATGGTCGAAACCGGCCTCGTGCAGTCGCAGCTTCGCGATGTCGCGCGCACGTTTCCCATCACGGACCGCTCGAGCTTGAAAGTGCTCCTGCCGATCTTCGTGCGGGAGCTTCGCGACGAGCGCGGACTGTTCGGTTGGTGGGGCCGTCTCGATCCGACGGAGGGCATCGGCACGCTCGGATGTGCGGGTCAGTTCGGCTCGTACCCGCTCGTTCGCCATCTCGACGTAGGTCGCGTCGGTGTCGTAGCCGACCCCGACGCGGCCCGTGCGGGCGGCCGCGACCAGCGTGCTGCCGGAGCCGGCAAACGGATCCAACACGATGTCGCCCTGGTAGGTGAACAGGTCGATCAGACGGCGGGGCAGTTCGACGGGAAACGGCGCCGGGTGACCGATGCGCGTCGCCGACTCGGCATCGATTCGCCAAACGTCCTTGGTGACGTCGACGAACTCGTCGTTCGCGAGGGTCGACTCGTGGGGAAGGCCCCGGGCGCGCCGCACTTTGAGGCTCAACGCTCGGGAGAAGCGACCCTTCGACGCGATGATGACGCGTTCGGTCATGTCGCGAAGGACCGGATTCGACGCCTTGGCGAACGACCCCCACGCACAGGATCCCGAGGAGGTGGAGGCCTTCTCCCAGATGACCTCGCCGCGCAGGAGCAGCCGAAGATCGTCCTGGAGGATGGAGATCACATCTGCGCTGAGGCTGCGGTACGGCTTGCGCCCGAGATTCGCGACGTTGACGGCGATGCGGCCGCCCGGCTCGAGCACGCGTTCGCATTCGGCAAACACCGCCCGCAGCATGTCGAGGAACTCGAGATACGTGCCGGGCACGCGAGAGACCGCACCGGCCTCGCCCGTCACGGCGAGTTCGTACTCCTTGCCGACGAAGTACGGCGGGGAGGTGACCACGAGCGCCACGCTGGAATCTGGAAGGTCGGACATCTGCGTGCTCGAGCCGTGAAACACCCGACCGCCGTCGAGGGCAGCCAACAGCTCGGGAGGCCGGTTCACCGTTTCGTCGTCGGAGAGCGCCGGTGGCGTGAATCGCGCGTAGAAGGCGGACGCGTCGTGACCCTCCCGACGCCCGACCCCGAACGCCGAGGTTTGTGTCCGCTCCTCCCGCGTCTGCATTTCCCAAACCCTACGCGACCCCTCTGACACTCAGATGGGGCCGGGGCGCAACGGGAACGACGGGAGGACCAAACTGCAGCAGTGACCGGCACGAACCTGGTGATCCTCGGAACCGCGAGCCAGGCCCCCACACGGACGCGGAACCACAACGGCTACCTCCTGCGGTGGGACAACCACGGGCTGCTCTTCGACCCGGGTGAGGGGACACAGCGGCAGTTGCTCTTCGCAGGAGTCCCCTCGACCCGCATCACCCGGATCCTGCTGACCCACCTCCACGGCGACCACTGCCTCGGCCTGCCGGGCGTGCTCCAGCGGATGACGTTGGACCAGGCTCGTGATCCGGTGCCGATCAACTTTCCCGCGAGCGGCGAAGCGTGGGTCGAGCGACTTTGCAGCGCGAGTCTCGGACGGCCGACACGCCAGACACTCGAGCCGGTCGACGACTCCGGCGGGACCGTGACGGATCCTCCGCTCCAGATCACGGCCCAACCGCTCGCACATCGTGTGCCGACCCTCGGCTGGCGTGTTGAGGAACCACCGCGGTGGCACCTGCTCCCCGACCGGCTCGCCGCGGCGGGCGTCGCGGGGGCCGACGCCGGACGGTTGCTCGCCGAGGGTTCGATCCACATCGACGGGTCGGTGATCCGCCTCGAGGACGTCGGCGAACAGCGCCGAGGCCGGTCGTTCGCGATCGTGATGGACACCGCGATCTGCGACGAAGCGGTTGAGTTGGCGGAGGGGGTGGACCTGCTGCTGTGCGAGGCGACCTACCTCGAGTCGGAGGTGTCCCTCGCCCGCGACTACCGCCACCTGACCGCTCGCGAGGCCGCGACGATCGCGCGGGAGGCGAACGTCGGACACCTCGTGTTGTCGCATTTCTCGTCGCGTTACCCCGACGCGTCGGGCCACGTCGCCGAAGCGGCCGAGGTGTTCCCCGCGGTCACCGCTGCGAGCGACCTCGAGGTCATCCCGCTCCGGGCAGGCGGCGCTACCCCACCGCCGCTCTGAGCTGCGCCACGGCAACGGCCACGGCGCTCGCATGACACTCCTGGCCCTTGGCGCTCAGGTGCCATCCGTCGGTGACGTACGCCCCCTTGCAGCGGTTGAGCCACCAGTCGAGCGGGATCGTCGAGATCCCCCGGCCCGACGCCTCCTCGGCTTGGAGGCGTTGCGCGAC
The DNA here is from genome assembly GCA_029782335.1 of Actinomycetes bacterium. GTDB lineage: Bacteria > Actinomycetota > Acidimicrobiia > Acidimicrobiales > Microtrichaceae > JADLFH01. The sequence continues at coordinate 19,133 of JAKOVA010000232.1, forward strand.
CCGAAGCTCGTCACGCTCTGACGCCACCGGCGGCTCGGGGTGCGACACGACATAGACGTGCGCCCCGCGGGACTGTGCGATGTCGTAGAGCCCGCGGATCGCGGCGCGATACGCGTCCTGACGTGCCGGGTCCGTGGCGCTGGGGAAGAGCATCGACTGGATCACCACCATGTCGGGGTTCTCGCGTTCGATGTCGCCTCGGAGGCGGTCCGCCCACGACGGGTTTCCCGGCCACGTGTCGATCGGCGTCTCGCCGGGGAATCCGTCGACGACCAGTCGCACATGCTGGTCTGCGAGGCGGCGAGCGAGTCGTTCATGGAGTCGCGGCGTCGTGCCGAAGAGCCCGTAGGTGACGCTGTCGCCCAACACCAACACGACCCGGACTCGGCCGGCGCGTCCGGTCGCCGGCTCGGCCGGCCGGCACCCGGCTGCCACTGCGACGAGCGCGACAGCGAGGGCGGCTGCGCCGCTGCGCAAGCCCCGACGCCGCAGCCGCTGCGCCCTCAGCGAAGCCGCCATTCGACGCGCTGGCCCGAGGCGAAGCGGTCTTGTCCGGCTTTGAACGCCGCCGCGTCGGAACCGATGCGGGTGAAGAGGTTGGCGAGGCCGACGGCCTGGGTCCGCGGCACCTCCAACGCGGTCCAGATGGCGCGCATCGTGCCCTGCACGACGAGGGGCGGGGCGTCCGCGATCACCTGCGCGGCCCACATCGCGCGTTCGAGAAGCTCCGCCCGCGGGACGACCTCCGACACCATGCCGATCTGGAACGCCCGCTCGGCCGACATCCGCTCGTGCGCGCCGAGCAGCGACAGTCGCATGATCTCGCCGAAGGGCATCTTCGAGAGCATGTTGATCGGCTCGAACGCCGCGGTCATGCCGTAGGTGACGTGGGGATCGAAGAACACCGCGTCGTCCGCCGCGATCGTGAACTCGGTCTCGCCGAGCATGTAGAACGCGCCGCCACAGGCGAGACCCTGCACCGCAGCGATCACGGGCTTCCACAGGTCGCAGCTCTTGGGGCCGACGTCTCGGCCCGGGTCGTCGTACATCCACGCCGTGGGGTAGCCGGGGTACTTGCCCTCGGCCATTGCGGCGTTGTTGTCGTCGGAGACCGCCTCGGAGCGGTCGATCCCGGTGCAGAACGCGTCACCCTCGGCCGTCAGCACGATGCAGCGAACGTCGTCGTCGTAGCGGAAGGAGGTCCAGACCTCGCGCAGTTCCGCTTGCATCCGGGCGTTGATCGCGTTGCGGACCTTCGGACGGTTGAGCGACACCTGCGCCACGCCGTTCGACGTGTTCACGATGATGGTTTCGTAATCCGTCATGGGCGGCGATCGTAAAGCAGGACCGGCTTGACGACCCGACCCTCGAGCGACGCCGCCTCCGCCTCGTTGATCTGATCGAAGGGGAACGTCTCGATGAGCCGGTCGAAGGGGAAGCGGCCGGCCTGCCACAACTCGATGAGGCGTGGGATGAGCGTCTGGGGTACCGCAGAACCTTCGAGGATGCCGGTGACGGTCTTGCCGACGAGGGCGAGCGTGTCGAGGGTGAGCGGCTCGGTCTGCACGCCGACGAAGCCGCAGTGGCCTCCCATCCGCACCGCTGCGAGTGCGGTGTTCATGACCGTGGTGTTGCCGGTTGTGTCGAAGGCGTAGTCGGCGCCACCGCCGGTGATCGCTGCGAGTTGCGCTGCGAGATCCGATGCGGATCCGTTGAGGGTGTGGGTCGCTCCCAGTTCGCGGGCGAGTTCCAGGCGGTGTTCGTGGAGGTCGACCGCCACGATCGGCGACGCGCCGGCGACCACACCCGCCATCACCGCCGCGAGACCGACTGCGCCGGCGCCGAAGACCACCAGGCTTCGCTCCGGCTGTACGTCGAGCGCGACGAGGATCGACCCGGCCCCGGTGAGCACACCGCAGCCGAGCGGTCCGAGCAGTTCGAGGGGGAGGTCGCGATCCACCACGACGACGTTGCGGCTGGTCGCGAGGCAGTGGGTCGCGAACGACGACTGACCGAACCACCGCGCGCCGATCGGCGTGCCGTCTTCGGCGCTCATCGGCGTTCCCCAGAGGGCGTCACGGCCCGTGAGGTTCCGGGTGAGGAACTGCTCGCAGTACGACGGGATGCCGCGCCGGCAGTTCACGCACTCACCGCAGGAGTCGTAGGACAACACGACGTGGTCGCCGACGGTCACGTCCGAGACGCCCTCGCCGATCGCTTCCACGATCCCGGCCCCCTCGTGGCCGCACACCACCGGCAGCAGCATCTCCATCGAGCGGGGGACGACGTCGGTGTGACACATGCCGGTCCCGACGAGCCGCACCAGCACCTCGCCGGGGCCAGGATCGGCAAGGTCGACCTGCTCGAGTTGATGCTTGCCGTCGGGGCTGCGAAGGACTGCGGCGGTGATCTGCATGGCGCGATCCTCGCATGTGAGCGACCCGCACTCGACACCCCCTGGTGACGTGCCCGGTCCCGGATCCACGTGGCTCGTGTCGTCAACCCCGTCTGCTGGTCCTCCTGGCAAGATCGCGTCGATGGGTGACGCAGCAGGACAGCACCGGCCGCCCAAGCAGGAGCGGAGCCGGGAGACACTCGAGCGCATCCTCACGGCGGCCGAGTCGCTCCTCGACGGGCGACCCTTCGCGGAGATCTCCGTCGACGACATCGTCAACCACGCGGATGTGTCGCGAAGCTCGTTCTACGCACGCTTCGAGAACAAGGACGCCCTCCTGCCGCTCCTCTACGAGCGGTACGCGGCGGCGGGTCGATCTGCGCTCGCGGTCGCACTGTCGGTCGACGCCGAGAGGCCACCGGAGTTCGTGGTCGACCAACTGGTGCGGTCCTACCTCGGATTCGTCAGGCGGTTTCAGTCCGAGACGTCGACCTACGAGACGAGCGACCTCGGCTCGCCGCGACGCGAGCTGATGGACGACGTCGTCGAGGGTGTGGTTCGTGTGTATCTCAACTGCGTCGGACGCCCCGGGGACGAGGCGCTCGCGCAACGCGTCGAGTTCGCATCGCGTGCTGTCGCGGCAATCCTGCTGCGCGCCGTCGGCCCCCCGACGGGGTTCGCGTCGATGATGGGCTTCGACGACGAACGGCTCGTGGCCGAGGTTTCGCTCCTCGCGACGAGCTACCTCCGCGCCGCCGCGGGCGACTGAACCGTCGCGGCGGTTCTGGACTGCGCTGTCCAGAACCTTCCCGTAGGTTCCCCCCCAGGGGTGCCGGCGTCAGTCGGCCGAGGGGAAGGCCACCATCATGGGGACGTCGTTGTATCGCTCGATGCGGAAGCGGTTGGTGCTCGTTGCCGCGATGCTCACGGTGCTCGCAACCGTGGGCCAAGGGCTCGCCGCAGCCGAACCGACCACTGCGTCTCGACCCGCCGACTCGACGATCGATACCGCCGACGACGGCGTTCCGGCAGACCAGGGCCCGACGCCGGACGAGGTCACCAAGATGCTCGCGGCGATGTCCGACGACGACGTGTACGCCGTGATGGATCAGGCGGCGAAGGACGCCGAGGCGTCACTGGAGGACCCCGAGGTCACCGACGAGGAGGCGGAGCAGATCCGCATCGCGATCGACCAGCTCAGCGACCCCGACGGCCGAAAGGCGCTGCTCGCCGAGGTGCGGGCTGCTGACCCGTCCAAAGGCGAACCGCTCGACGACGACAGTGGGACCCAACCGAAGGCGGACCCCTCGGCGCCGGGGAGCGATTCGGTCGACGCCGATGACATGGTCCGCCTCCCGGAGGTGCCGGCGTCGGAACCACTCGGTGCGCCGTCGCCTTCGGCGCCCGCCGCCACCCCGGTGCCGGTCGAGACCGCGCCCTTGGCACTTCCCCCGTCCGGTGGCACCTGGAGCTACGACCTGCGGACGACGGACCGCCCGTCCTACGCCGAGTTCCGAAGCCTCTACGACCAGTGGTGGAAGTGGGTGCAGGTTGCCTCTGTCGCCAAGGGAGAGGAGTCGAACCTGTGGATCGAGCCGTTCGATTCCTGCACCGGCGCGAAACTCGGCACCCGCTCGGCGCCGACGACCGCGACCCGGCCGGGCACCGTGTTCACCCCGACCACCGACACCTTCGCGTTCGACGAGGCGACGCCCGGCCAGTCACGCGCAGTGTTCGTCGGGCCGAACAGCGCATCCAACGCCGGGCAGTTCACGACCCGTTGGGTGAACGGCCAAGAGCAGTTCCTTGTCGAGGCGCACGTCAGCGCCGACCCCTCGACGAACGTGGCGTTCTTCCAGCCCGAGGTGTCGGTCGCCCGAATCGGCTACCCCGACACGACCTTCACGCCCGCCAACGCGAATGTCGACGTGCTCTGCTACGCCCAGGACGCCGGGCGACTCTCGCCGTGGCGCGCCTATGTGCGGGCATGGCTTCCCGCGTCGCTCCTGGCCGCGCCGGGGATCCAGGTTCGGGTCGACGTGACCAATCGCCAGGTGCTGTTCGTCCCGCCGCACACCTTGTTCTTCGGGGCCGACGGAGCGACGGTCCACCTCGGCCCCAAGCCGCTCGACGCACGGGCGGTCGTGTCCAACGCGATCGGATTGCGCGTCGACGACAGCGTGCTGGTCGACACCGACCACAACACCGGCAACGACCTCGAAGGCATCCTCGGGCCGACACTTGCGGACGCGGTCACCCGCGGAATCAACGGCACGTCGAGCGGGCCGAACGCCGTGACATGGAGCGGCTTCCCGTTCTACGGCTGGACGACGATCCGACAATCCGTCGTGGAACGCCCGGTGACCGCGGACCTGTCGCTCGCTCGGATCGGCGGCGACGACGAGGCAACGTTGCACATCGGGCTGAACATCGGCCAGGCCACCTTCCGAGGGTCGTTCAACGGGCTCCTCACGGGCTACAACCCCTGCTACTACCGCCACACCTGGTACGCGGATGCGGCGGCGGACGTGGTCGTCGACGTCGACGCGACGAATCCGAGGCGACTCCACCCGCGCACCACGACGAACGTGACCGCGACGGCGCACACCCGTAAGTGGGGCCTCACCAACGGGTCGTGGATCCGCCCGATGTGTCACCTGGTCGGCGCCCTGGTCCGGTCGAAGATGAAGAAGAGCATCGGCCGGAGCCTCGCAGCGGACCTTCAGGAGGCCTTCAACGCCGGGCCGAACAGCCGCTTCGACCAGCTCCTCGCGACGATCGACCTGACGACCGCGATGCAGCAGGGCACGACCTTCCCCAACGGGAACGGGTTGACCTTCCCGACCGACGGCGGCGCCGGGTGGATGCGGACGTGTGTGCCACGGGGGTGCCAGGGTGGGGACGTTGCGTTGACCCCCGACGGCCTCGAAGCCGGCCTCGCGCTGAACGCTGCCGATCGGAAGCCGCCGAGCCGGCCGCGACGATTCCCCCTCGTGTACGACGCGACGACGTCACCCACCCCCGCGGAGTTGCTCCGCAGCGGGACCGACGCGAACGGCCGGCCCTTCAGTGTCGGCGTGATGCTGCGCAATGGGTTCCTCAACCAGATCCTCCGGGCACTCACCGAAGGAAGCGCCGGGCCCGACTCCGCCCAGCCGACCCTCGCCCCCAACGGCATCCTCGACCAGGCGTTCAGCGTGAACGTGCCGGGTGCCACCTGGGCGATTCGGACCGCCCCGACGGTTGCACCCGGGCTCATGGACGTGCCGTCGGTGTCGTCGGACCCGAACCGCTACCAGGGCCAACTCGCCATCCCCGACCTGCGAGTGTCGATCAACGACGGCTCGGGTTGGGCCGATCCGGCGATCATCGGCGTCAACCTCTTCCCGGCACTCGACGTGCAGACGATCTCGGCCCAGACGATCGACCCGAGCCTGATCGTCGGACGGTCCTCGAGGGTGTTGCGCTGCCACTCGCTGCTGTGGGCCATCTGCGTGGGCGTCGTTCCGGCGGTGCTCGACACACTCGTGGGTGTGGTGGCCGCCCAGATCGACACGGCGTTGACCAACATCACGGTTCCGCAACTGTCGCCCGACTTCACGCTGGCGAACGTCCGCCTCCAGCGCCGCGGCGCGACGCTGGCGCTGTACGCGGACATCTTCGAGAAGCCCCGCGTCGCGCTGTCGGGCTGGTACGAGAAGCCGTGGTACGGGTTCCACGCGACCGCCGTGTTCCCGCCCGGCCCGGCCGTGACCTACACGTGGACGGTCACCGATCTGTTGGCGCCGGTGGGGTCGCCACCGGTGTGGACCGGAACCACCACCTCACCCGACATCACGCGGAACATGAGTGAGCTCCACCGGATCCGCATCCGGAAGGCCGGCCTGTTCAACCACTCGAAGTGGATGCGGTCGGTGCGGGTCCGGGTGGTGGCCACCCAAGGCGCCCTCAGCGCGGCGGGCACCACGGACATGACCATGATCACCACCATCTGGTGACGACGTCGGGTCACAGGAGTGGCCGCGATCCGATGTTCGACGAACGTGGGCGCGGAGGGACAGCTTTCAAGAGCGCCGGTTGAACGCCGCGACGATCGCGTCGCCTTCCCAGTGGCCCGGCACGATCCGGTCGGCCGTGGTTTCGGTGCGTTGGTCGATCAGCTGGACCTGCGCGATGAAGCGGCTCCGCTGACCACACTCACGGAGAACTCCCCAGTCCTGCTCGGCGGGTTCGAGGGACCGTCGCTACACCTGAGGAAGGGTGTTGGCCATGAGGAACACATCGATGGGACCGTCGGGGTGCCAGCCGACGGTCGATCGGCAACGTGAATTCGTCCGACTGATCGGCCAGGGCATCTCGAACCCGGGGGGTGTATGGACGGCTGGGCATCGACCGCAAGACCGGCCACTCGGCGGTCCTCGATCGGCAAGTCGACCGTCGGGACATCTGGTGGTCTACTAGAAACTACTACTAATAGTTTACAGTAGGAGAATGGCCGTCACCGTTGACCACCTCTGGAGCCTGCCCCCCGACGAAGTGGGTCCAGCGGCCTGCGCGCTGCAGGAGGATCAGTGGTTTGACCGCAAGAGCTCGCGAACGAGCGCAAAGAAGCTCGCGAAAACCCTGGTAGCGATGGCCAACGCGGAGGGCGGGACTGTCATCGTGGGTCTCTGCGATGGCGCCGTCGAAGGCACCGACCGGAATGCGACGCACCGAAACGATCTCGTGCAGGCGTCCCACGACCACACGGAACCGCCGGTCCGGGTCCGCTGCGAACTTCTGAAGTGCACGAACGAGGAGGGGCTGGATGATCACCTCCTGGTGGTCACCATCGACGCCAGCTCGGTCGTTCACACAACGAAAGCCGACGAGTGCTTCCTGCGAATCGGCGACGAAGACGTCACGCTCCGCTTCGCCCAACGGCAGGAGCTGGTTTACGACAAGGGCCAGTCCCATTTCGACGGGATCGCAGTCCCGGAAGTCAGTTTCGACGACCTCGATGCCTCTGCGGTCACCGAGTATGTCGAGGAGGTCGGGGGCTCAGACGTTGAGCGGGTACTGGCAGCAAGGACGCTCACCACGCCCGGCGGAGCAGTGACGATCGCCGCGTATCTCCTGTTCGGCCGGCATCCCCAGATCCGATTCCCCGAGGCCTACGTGAGGGTCCTCCGTTACGAAGGGACCGAGCGCGAGACCGGCCGGCGCCTCAATGTCACCCACGACGTGCGGTGCGAGGGCGGTCTCACGAACATGATCGAGCAGGCCGCCGACCAGGTCGAACGAGTCCAGCCGACGCGAACCGCTCTGGCTGGAAGCGGCCGTTTCGAACGCCAGGGGCTCATCCCGCGCGACGCCTGGCTCGAAGGAATCGTCAACGCCGTGGTTCACCGCAGCTACAGCATCGGAGGCGACCACATTCGAGTCGAGATCTTCGAGAACAGGATTGAGATCACGAGTCCGGGTCGCTTCCCTGGGGTGACACGGGTCGATGATCTCCGCAACATTCCACGGTTCGCTCGCAACCCTCGGATCGCGCGCGCCTGCGCCGATCTTCGGTTCGGTCAGGAGCTCGGCGAGGGCATCCGTCGAATGTTCGACGAGATGCGGGCTGCCGGCCTTGTCGACCCGCTCTACCGGCACACCCCTGCGAGTGTCACCCTCGTACTGGCGGCGGTGCCGCTGAACCCCGCAGTCGCCGAGCTGCTCCCGAGCCGTTCTGGCGAGGTGATGGACCACATCCGCTCCTCCGGGGGCATGTCGACCGGCGACATCGCCGAGGCCCTGGGTTTGTCGAAGCCGGCGACGCTCACCCGGCTTCGAGCTCTGCGGGATGCCGGTTTGGTCACGTGGGTTGGCAAGTCCCCGAAGGACCCCCGCGCCTACTGGAAACTCCACAGCGAATGACAGCAATGTGATTCGCTGGCCGAGAAGCCATGGCGTGTAGGCATTCCTCGCTACTCGAAACTGCTACTGCAAAGCACGGGAAGCTCGGGCCGTGCCCGCAATGGGGATCGAGCCTGACCACGAACGACGACGCGGGCGCCGGCGCGCTCACGCCTGCTGGGTCCCGCAGAGGCGCTCGAGCGTGTCCCAAAGCTCGGCCTCACGCCCGGGGTCGTAGGACTCCGTCGACGACGGCGCCTCCCGCGCTCGGTCGACGTAGGAACCCGACGGGGCGTCGATCGCGCCGAGCGCGACATCGGCCAACCACTGCCCGGCGGCGGTCGGGGACGACGCGAGCGGGGTCCGGGCCAGCACAGGCAGGACACGACGCATCGCGAACCGCGACGCGTGATCGGCGTTCCTCGCGAGGCCGGTTCCCGGTACGAAGCCCGGGTTGTAGCTGAGGACGGTGATGCCCGGTCCGAGGCGGCCGGCGTGCTCGTGCACGAGGTAGATGGCCGCGAGCTTGCTGGTCGAATACGCCGTGCGACCGGCGGTCGTCGAGCCCGGATTCGGAAACGCACCGGTCGACGCCAGAAGGTCGGGAGGCTTCCACTTCGGCCCGGGCACCAATCCCAGGTTGTGGCGCAGGTCTCCGAAGTGTGTGTCGCTGACGGTGACGACGATCCGCGCAGGCCGCTGGAGGTGCTCTGAGAGGCGGCGGATGATCAGGTGATTGGCCAGCACGTTCACCGCGAAGGTCGCCTCATGGCCGTCGGCCGATTCGGTCAGGTCGTTCGTGTACTGGACGCCCGCGTTGCACACGAGCGTCCGCAGCGGCGGCTGCGCTCCGGAATCCACGAGTCGCGCCACCTCCGCCGTCGCGTCGCGGATGCTCCCCAGCGACGACAGGTCAGCGCGGATCGGCGAGACCCGTCCGGGTTCGACGCCGGCCTCGCCGGTGATGAGAGCCCCGGGCAGACGGTCACCCCCGCTCCGTGCCAGCACGATCAGGTGGGCGTCATCGCACTGGTGGAGGATGCGTTGCGCCGCCTCGAGCCCAAGGCCGCCGGTCGCGCCGGTCATGAGGACGCTGAAGGTCATCGTGATCTCACCGCGGCGCGAGACGTGCAGTCGGACGAACGGCCAGCCGCTTCGGGCTTCACCCGCCACGCAACCGGGAGCAGGTCGGCGGCGAGCGGGTTGTGGCCGCCCAGCGACCCGCCCGACTCGACGATGCGGAAACGGATGAACGCCGACTGCATATGGAAGTCGCGACGCCGATCGACGTCGATCGCGTGGGGGTGCGGGCCTCCGGCGCGGGCGTACGCGTAGTCGGCGGCGGCTTGCGCGGAGGCCCACACCGAGACCGTCGACACCAGCGGTGGACGCGCCGCGGCGGTGCCCCACAGGAACCCGGGGGCGGCGAGTGCCGCCTTCTCGGCGGGGGCGCTCGTCGCCAGAAAGCGCGCCAGCCGACGGAGCCGAACTCTGCCCAGGGTGACGACGACGACCGGGTCGGTGTCGTCACCGGGAGCGCGGCGTCGATCGACCTCGTCGCACAGCCCCGGCCACGACCCGTGCGCGCGGATCGGATCGAGGCGCGCCCACCAACCACGGGCCTCGGCTTGGGTGGCGTACACCTGGTCGCGGAAGCGGTCCAGTGCCGCGTCGTTCTCCCAGAAGGCGACAGTCACGATCCGACCGGGAGTCGCCAGCGGCACCGGCCCCTGACCGAGCGGGGCGGCCAGCATCGAGTTCCAGCCGACCAGGCCGTCGACGCCGCGTGGGCGGCGAAGGTGTCGGAGCGTTGTCGTCGTCCCGAGATTGGCGACGTGGACGGAGGTGACGGCCATCAGCAACTCCTTAACCTAGTATTGCCTAGGTTATGTCACGTTCGGAAGGAACACGCAAGCGCGTGAGCGCGCAGGAACGACGTTCGCTGCTCCTCGACGCTGCAGACCAGGTGTTCGCCACACGCGGGTACGCCGCATCGAGCGTCGACGCGATCGTGAGCGCTGCCGGGGTGACGCCGCCGGTCCTCTACGACCACTTCGCCTCGAAGGCCGAGCTGTATGCCGAGTTGGTCGACCGTCACTACGGGTCGCTGCGCGAGATCTGGACGCGGCACGCGTCGTCGGGTCTCCCCGGTCGCGAGTCGTTCGCCGCGGCGGTCGACGAGTGGTTCGCCTACGTCGATGCCCACCCCTTCGCCGCTCGGATGCTCTTCGACGAGGCGACCGGGGATCGTGACGCGTCCGCCGCCCACTCCCGTATCGAACACGCGAGCCGCGCCGAGGTCCTCGACCTGCTCCGTACGAACGTCTCCAAGACGGTGGCCGCGAAGGGCGGTCTCGAAGTCGAGATGCGCTGGGAGATCCTCCGCTCGGTGCTGCAAGGTCTGGCGAGGTGGTGGTCGGATCACCCGCAGGTGCCTCGGGCCCAGGTGGTGGACGCTGCGCTGGCCGCGCTGTGGCCGATGCTCTCGTCGGGCGGAATGCCCTTGCGGGATCGACCATGAGCGCCCGCTTCTCGAGTGTGCTGAGACACGTCGACACGGGACCCGCTACTACTCGGGCGGTCGATACACCAGCACCGTCGGCGTCGGAGCCGGCAACGATCAGGTCGGGGGTTTAAACATCGAGACGTTGGTGGAGGTACTCGCGCTACTCGCGAAACACGAACTGCGGGCGGCCCTGGAGCAGATGGTCGGCCGAGCCACCGAGGATGAGCACGTTCCAGTCGTCCACCGTGCCCGCCAACAGCAGCGCAGGCTGGGTCCGGATCAGATCGACGAGGTCGTGGCCAAGTACATCGACGGCGAGTCCATCGACGGACTCGCCCGAGAGTACGGGATCAACCGTACGACCGTGATTGCCCACCTGGAGCGCAACGGCGTCAAGCGACGTAGGAACCCCCGCAAGATGACGGATGCGAAAGTGCGTGCTGCCGCCGAGAGGTACGCGAACGGCCTCTCGCTCACGGTCGTCGCCTCCGCGTTCGGTGTCTGCGACCGCACGTTGAGGCGCGAGTTTGAGCAGGCCGGCGTCGCGACGAGACCGCGACGCGGCGCTTGACTGTCAGCCCTTGCTTTCCTTCGGATCACGCGAGCGCGGGTACGTGTTGCGAGCACCGATCGTTCCGTCCTGGTTCTTGATGATGTGCTCGACACCGCGGTCGATCGCCATCTCCCGACCCTTGGCCTGCGCCTCGGCCTTGGTCTCAGCGGTGTTCGATGCCCGGTCGTTGCCCTGCGGGCGGTTCTTCCACTGGCCGTCCTCGTAGTAGGTCTCGATGTCACCCTTCGCCACGTCGTGGCTCCTCTCGTGAAGGGCTGGCCGAGGAGGCCGAGCCCGAGTCGTCTGTCCCTACCAGTATGCGGAAAGGGTGTTACAGGAACGAGGGGGATCGGGAGTGGGCTACCGTTACGAAAGCTGTCACACCCCCTTCGTATGGTGATCCGGAGCCCCTCGACGAAAGGCCCCGCCCATGCCGAAGCCCATCAGAATCAGCGCCAGCCGCTTCATCGACTTCATGGTGTCCGACACCATGGGCAAGCTGGCCAAGGTCCGCGAGATCCAGCAGCAGTACGAGCAGCCGTACGCTCCGGGCTCCGACTTCTACTCGCGGTTCCGAGAAGGAATCGTCCAGATTCACCGCGACGGCGGCACGAGAGCGGACCTGGCAGCGCTCCACGAGGACGCCAAGGACAACCGCGCGAAGCCGTACCGCTCCGCCTGTGAGGGGTACGGCAAGTTCTGGGGCCGCAAGCAACTGAAGGTCAGCAGTCAGCCGAAGCCGGTGCTCTGGGAGGCCGGCCGGCTGCAGGTGCGCCTGAACCCCGACTTCATACTGGAGATCGACGGTGTCCCGATGGTCGTCGAGCTGCACCTCAAGGAGTCACTGCCGGTCAACCAGCGAGCTGCCAACCCCTTCCTCGGGTTGCTCGATCGGCACTTCGGCAACGGCGCGGGAGGTCCGACCGTCGGCTTGCTCGACGTTCACCGCGGCAAGCTGTTCAAGCAGACGAGCAAAGTCCGTGACCTGGAGGCCACGATGCTCATGGAGGCGGCGTCGTTCGTCACCGGGTGGGAAGAGCTCGAGCGCCGTCGTCGGAAGGTGGCGTGAGCGCGGACCATGCGCGAGGAGGTCAACAGTCCCAACTAGCGTTCGGCGAGATGACTCTCGAGGCCGTGCCCCCCGCGACCCCTGAGCCCCCGACGAGACGAGACAGGACCCTGGCGGCCCTCGTGGCCGACGGCGTGACCTGGGGTGATGCGGCGGTGTGGCTGCCGAGACTCCCGGAGCGGAGCATCGATCTCTACTTCACGAGCCCGCCCTACGCCGACGCTCGGGCCTACTCGCGCATCCACCCCGACCGCTACGTCGAGTGGTTTCTCCCGTTCGCTCGCGACATGCTGGCGGCTGCTAAGCCGACCGGCTCTTTCGTGCTCAACATCAAGAATCGGGTGGCGAAGTCAGGACCGCTGAAGGGGCAACGGCACCCGTACGTCTACGAGTTGGTGCTGGCGCTGCAGCACATGGGTTGGCGCTGGCTGGAGACCTACATCTGGGCCAAACCGAACGCGGTTCCTGGGCGGTTCGGCCCCCGAACGAAGGACAGCTTCGAGTACGTCTACCACTTCGCCGCAGGGCCGAAGCCCTACTGGAATCTCGACGCCATCCGCGTGCCCTACAAGACGAGTGCTGAGGAGATCGAGCGACGACGGCTCGATCAGAACGGCCGGCGGAACACCGAAGCAGGGTTCGGTCGCGATCGAACGCGAACCTATGAACGTGGCGGGGCCGACCCGGGCAACGTCATCTTCGTGCCCCAGACGTACAACCAGTACTACGGCGTCAACCACACCGCAGCCATGCCGGAGGGGCTCGCCGAGTTCTTCGTCAAGGCGGCGTGCCCGCCGAAGGGGGTCGTGCTTGATCCGTTCGCCGGCAGCGGCACCACGGTGGTGGCCGCTCGACGCCATGGCCGACGGGGTGCAGGGATCGAGCTTCACGAGGAATACGCCAAGGAAGCCCGGACCCGCGTAGAAGCTGGGATTGCTGACTTCGAGCCTGGCGAGCTGCAGGTCGCGCAGTAGCAATCCAGCACGGTCCAAGGGCGACGCCCTAGCGTTCAGAACCGATGACGGCGGATGAGACCATCCAGTACATCGAGGAGGCCGACTCGTGGGATCAACGGGTCGCCCGACTTCGGCAGGTTCCTCAACGGCACGGCACCGGTGAGCACGCAGCGATCTACGCCGAGGTTGCGCGTCGGATCTACATCGGCCACCTGGCACCGGACTTCGCCTACTACCCGTCAGGCGAGTTCTACGAGCTGGCGCACTTCGAAGCCAGCTACGCGGCTGCGTACGAAGGAACGGCTGGCTTCACGAACGTCTCCCCGGCGAACCTCGCAGCCACCATCCAGGTAGCCCCGGCATCGCTGCTCACGTTCCGGGTCATCACGGGCCTCCTAAAGAACGAGTTCGCCGCGTCGACCAAGCTGGTTGCCGAGCCGTTGGGGTTGGCGGCGGTGTCGCCCGGCAAGGTCGACTCGATGGAGCGTTCCGGCACCGCGGTCACAGATGCGCAGGCGAAGGTGCTCGGCGAGACGCTGCACCGAATCCTTACAGGCACACTATTCGGTGAGCCGCCTGGCGAGTTCCGCTCGAAGCAGCAGAAGCCCGACACGGCCGACGGATGGGACACGGTTCGGTCCTTTGCGGAGGAAGGTGTGCCGTACGCGACCTTCCTCCATCAGCGGCACTACGGTGGTGCGTTCCGTCAGGTGCTGGACGCGATGTCCGAGGCCAGAGGAAACCTGATCGAGGATGCCGTCGAAGCCCTGTTCCAGGAGCACGGCATCCAGTACATCCGCACAGGATCGCACAACCAAGGCGAGATCGCTGAGCGGTTCGAGGTGACGGTCACGCCCGCCCCGGACTTCGTGGTGTTCGACGAGGCCGACCACTTGCGAGCGATGCTGGAATGTAAGGGCGCGAACGATGGCGGGACGGCACGAGACAAGGCGCTGCGGTTCCGCACGCTCCACGACGAGTCAGTCCGACTTGGAGGGGTTCCGTTATTAGCAGTGCTGAGTGGTCTCGGCTGGCTTCGTGTCAACGACACCCTCGGACCAGTCGTGCGCGACTGCGATGGTCGCGTCTTCACGTTGTCCAACCTGCCCGAAATGATGAGCGTGTCGCCGTTCACGCTGCTGGCGTCATGACAGGATCGGCGAGTGGCCGCAGTTCGCGACGAGCAGGCGTGTGCGTCGCTGAGGAAGCCGATTCGTCTGCTGGCGAACGCGGTCGAGGCGCACCCGGTCCGCGCCCGCCAGTTCGGCTCGCGAGGGCGTGTTCAGACGAGGTCGTCTACGAGGGCGCCTGGGTTGACCTGGAGCGCCCTCGCAAGGGCGAGCAATGTATAAAGCGTCGGCGCGGAGTAACCACGCTCCACGTTCGAGACGAACGTTGGGTGGACACCAGCTGCCTCAGCAAGCTGCTCCTGGGTGAGGTCCAAGGCCAGCCGGTGCTCACGGAGGCGCTGCCCGAACGCCCGAGCCACTTTCTCGTCTCTGGCTCGGTTTCGGGCTGGCATCCCCGGCAGCCAACGCAATCCGGGAGACTCTGACCATAGACAACTGATAAGGTCCCTCTATCAACCTCCGCATCCATGAACTAGGGTGCGGGCGGGAGTGGAGCGCCGGCAGGCGACAGGGATAGGACGGAGCGGGCGTGGGCCTCTTCACCAAGGCGGCTGACTTCGACGACGTCATGGCCTTCGTCGATGCCGTTAGCCGAGGAGACGACCGGATCGCCGACCCAATCGGTGAGCGCATCTGGAAAACCAAGGCCAAGAGCATCGGCCCGGTGATCGAAGCCTTGCTGTTCTTGGCACAAGCGGCAGCACAGCATCCACCGGCCGACGGGCAAGCCAAGGATCCCCGCGAGTACGTCCACTGCTACAAGTCGGACAGCGACGAGGTTCTGCGAGCGAAGCTGGAGCTGGCAGAGGCCTTCTGGGGTTCCTCTGATCCCGTCACTACCGCCAACGAAGTGATGAGCAAACACGCCGCCAACCCGCGGCTGTCCAACGTCGATCGAGTGGACAACCTCCTGTCGGTGCTCTGGGGCGCAGCTGATCTGGTGCGGGATCGCGACATCAAGTTCAAGTTCGGAGATCGGACGTGACGCGGCCCGCTACTCGGAGCGACGTGCAACGACAGGGTGCTAGCTTCGTGCCATCTGCGTACGGAGGGAGGACAGCATGGCGGTGAAGCTCGGCCGGAACACCGTGTGGGAGGACGGGAACTTCAAGTTCACCGTCGCCAAGGCGGCGAATCGGCGTGACGACTACATCAAGGCACTTGTGGCCGGACTCAAGGAACACGACGTCCCGGTGGACCGCCGCCTCGACTCGGTCAAGGGTCCTGGGATCAGCCTCGACGAGGCAGTCATCCTGACGCCGACCGAGAAGCGACTGCGAAAGACGTTCATCGTGCACTACACCAAGCCAATGGGCGCCAGCTTGGAGGTCGGCTACCTACCGTGCCCCGGTGACGCGTTTCCGGCCGCGGGAACGATGCGCGCCGAGTGGGGCGTCGGTGGAATGAAGAGTGCTGACATCGACAACTTCATCAACCTGGTCATGGTCATCCGCGACTTCTGCGTCGAGCCGGCGATCGAGCACATCGCCGGTCAGCCGATGCCCGGAAGCTCTGGCGGTGGTGGGTTCTTCGGCAGTTGATCGTTCGTCGGCTGAGAACCAGCCGCGGGAAAGGGACATCCGGTGGAAGCACTGCTAGCGATACCGATTGGTATCTACTTCTTTGGCTGGATCATCTTCAGCTTCTACGCCTGGTGGAAGATGACGAGTAAGTCCGACGAGCCGGTCGTGCGTCGGGTCAAGGGCTGCGGCTACGGCTTGGTGTGGCCGTTCATCGTCTACAAGATGGTTTCTGAGAAGCAGGCGGAGGCGGCACAGAGCGCGGAGCGCGACAAGCGTCACCGCGACCTGCTCGACTGACCAACCTCAGTCGGAGGAGGATCGGCGTGAGCGACCTCGTGCCCTTTGAGGGGAGTGGCGGCAGTACGGCTGTCACTACGGCAATTGGCCGTGTTTACGACTGGCATGACGCCACCGGTCACTACCGTGATTCGGTCACCTGCTCCTTCGCGGCCTTCGAGATCATTGCGATCGGTGGCGAGCGGCCAGACGGCAAACCGTTCCCGCCTCCTCTATCACTGTCCCGCTCAATGCTTGCCGCGGGGGCATTCATGCCGGGGTGCGATGCGCTTGAGGTGCGCTATATCGCCGAGCCTCAGCCGACAGGT
Source organism: Actinomycetes bacterium (assembly GCA_029782335.1). Classification (GTDB taxonomy): domain Bacteria; phylum Actinomycetota; class Acidimicrobiia; order Acidimicrobiales; family Microtrichaceae; genus JADLFH01. The sequence goes on from JAKOVA010000232.1 coordinate 35,753, forward strand.
ATTGCGCGGGTCCGCATGTTCGTGACGGCGAAGAGCTGTAACGAGTATGGCGGGGACCGCCTTGCTGCCGCAGCCGTTACCCAGGCAGTTGCGGCGCTGCCGCCGGACTACGTACGCGAACCCGTCACCGAGCGCTGGATGGGGCTGCAGCCGGGTGGCGGGGAGCCGGTCTTCGAGCTCAAACGCAACGAGCAGGTCACCGAACCCGTCTGGGAGTACATCCCTGCCGAGTACTACTACTTCATCGCCGACTCCCCCGGTGATGGTGTGGGGTGGATGAGCTTCTGGCATGCACTGGCCAGTGTCACCAGCACCGTCACCATCTCGCTCCTCTTCAAACAGACGGAGTTGGATCATGAGGAGCGTTACACCGCCGGCAACGTCACGACGCAGTTGGCGCAGTATGCCGAGAGCCGGCAACAGCACAGCGCGTTCGGCAACCCGCTCACCTACCCCGGCTGTGAGAACGCCGCCCAAGCCTTGACGGCATGGCAGCAGCGCCTGGGGTTGCTCCAACGGCCGCTGCTTGGACGGGTCGCGGTGCGCGGTAACTTCGGAACGGCCATGCCTATCGCCACTGCCTTGGCTTCGGCGATCGCTGAGTCGTCCGATCCGATGCATGTGCATCAGCCAATGGAGGTACAGGCGCCGTACGAAGGTGACCACTTCGCCGCCGCGTACGACGGCTTCGACTGGCTAGAGATCCTTCCCTGGGGCGGATCGTTCATCTGGAACTACGAGAAGCCGCCACTCAGCCTGCGTCGCTTCCGGTACCTCTACGGTCTCGATGAAGCGGCTGGTCTTGCCATCCTGCCCATCCCAGACGAACAGGGGGTGCCGGGCTTTCCGCGCGCTCGCCGCATCGCACCGCGCCGGGCCATGCTGGTCGACATCGGCAACGAGGAGGGCGTGTCGCTTGGCCAGGTCATGCACGAAGGCTCTCCCGTTGCACCGGCGCGTCTGCCGCTGACAGCCATAAACCGCCACGTGCTGGTCTGCGGCACGCCGGGCTCCGGCAAGACGACCACCGTGCTGACGCTGCTGGCCTCCCTCTGGCGAGACCACCAGATCCCCTTCCTAGTCATCGAACCAACCAAGAGCGAGTACCGCACACTGCTTAAGGTGCCCGGGATGGACGAGCTGCGGGTCATTGTCCTGGGTCGCGATGACATTGCGCCCTTGCGGCTCAACCCCTTGGCGCCGCCAGACGGCGTGCGGATGGAGGTGCAAGCCAACGGTGTTCTCGCGGCGCTCAAGGCTGCACTTCCGCTGACGCCACCGCTGCCACAACTGTTGGAGGAGTCGATCGAGCGGGCCTACCGACGAGCGGGCTGGGACTACGACACCACCATGGCCGATGGTCTGCCACCGCCATCGCTCAGGACCGTGATGAGCTGCTTCAAAGACGTGTTCGAGGAAACCGGCTACGTCGGTGAGGCCAAGAACGTCGCTTCGGCCATGGAAACCCGGCTCAAGAGCCTGGTGCGCGGTAGCCGGGGCCGGGTGCTGGACACCGTCGAGTCAGTCGACTTCGGAACGCTGCTGAGTCGTCCGGTTGTGATCGAGATGGATGAGATTACTGATCCCGATGACAAAGCCGTGATGGCCAGCTTCCTCCTCGACCGAGTACGGGCTGACGCTCGTTCCCGGGGCTCTAGTGAAGGGCGGTTGCGCCACGTCACGGTTATCGAAGAAGCACATCGCCTTCTAGCCAGGCTGAACTCCGTGAGTAGTGCTGAGGGCGAGAGCTCTCGGGCGGCTGGGGTGGAAGCCTTCTCTAACGCCATCGCCGAACTGCGCGGAGTTGGTGAGGGCTTCGTCTTGAGCAGCCAGAGCCCCTCGCGGCTGGCGCCTGCGGCCATCGACAACTGTGGAACGCGCATCCTGCATCGCATCGAGAGCGCCGCCGACCGAGAGATTGTGCTCACGGACTTCGACGCCAACCAGCTCGAACGCGAGGCGGCCGCTCGGCTCAAGACGGGCGAAGCGATCGCTCGCTGGCCGCAGCTGGAGGAGCCCGAGTTCATCCAGGTCGTTCCTGGCAACGGCATCGACAGCGGAGGCGTGGTCGCAGTCGAGGAGGTCAAGCAGCGGATGCTCGCCGAAACCACAACCGTGCGCCGCCTGCTGCCGTATCCGTTGTGCACACGTGAGGTCTGCAGTGGAGGCTGCGACCCGACGGTTCGTGCCAACGGCGAGGACATCGCCAACGAGCTGGCCCGGTCTGCCGCCCGGACCTGGCAGGAACATGACGGCACCATCGAAGCCCTGTCGCCGATCGCCAAGGGCTTGCGCCGCGAGGCGGCAGGTGACGTGCAGACGGCGTATTGCGGTGCCGTCCACCTCGCTGCCCTCGGGCACGCCCTGAATGTCCGTCGGCGCGTTGACATCCGGCCACAGATCCGAGCTGCCCTCGAAAGAGGCGACGAATGAGCGACCTCGGCTCCGAGCTGAAGGAGAACGCGGTAATCGAGCTGCAGGCTCCAGTCGAAGTCCCTGAGAGCGATGGCTGGGGTGATGGCATGACAGCCGATACCAACCCCGACACGAACGAAGCCGACATCGTTGGCTCGGGCTCCGACACCGACGGCGTCCGGGGAGAGACCGCTGACGACGGGTGGGGCCGGGAGGTTGCTTCTGAGTCCACGGACACCACGCCCGAGGCGAACGAACCCAGGTCCGAGATGGCAGCTGATGGCTGGCAGGAAGCGCCGGAGATAGAAGCAGCCACGCCTGATGAGGACGTCGGGTCCGACACTTCAGACGACTTGTCTGCGGACGCGCAAGGACGTGAAGTTGACGTCGAGGCTGCACGAGCCGAGGTGGCAGATGCGTATGAGGGCCAGCCGAAGCCAATGGACTTCGCGGATGTGAGCTACCAGATTGCCGATGGGGGCGAAGGCGTTGGTTTCGAACCAGACCACGCCAACCGCGTCATTGAAGTGCAGATGCCCGACGGAGAGCCCGGATTCCTCAAGCCAGCGACGGGCGAAGATGTCGGTGCGGCAGGCAGAGGTGACTGTATCCCCGATGGGACAGCTTGGCGGCGTGAGGTCGCAGCGTTCGAGGTTGACTCGATGCTTGGTCTCGGAGTTGTTCCTGAGACGGTGGCTGTTCAAGACCCCGCGTTTGGTGAGGCGTCACTCCAAGACTATGCACCGTACGGACAACTTGAGGTTCGTGATGACTACGAGCCCGATGACATTGACCGCATGGCCATACTTGACTATGTCGCCGGAAACACTGATCGACATGCCAACAACTACCTTACCCAAATCGATGGTCGACCTGCAGCCATCGACAATGGCTACAGTTTTCCAATTGGCAATGACGTACCTCTGAAGTCTGACTTCATCGTTGATCGGCTAGGCAGGCCTCTCTCAGAAGAAGTTCTCAGCGGTGTGAGAAGCGTTGATCTTGCCGAGTTCAGAGACAACCTCGATCAGTGCGGTATCGAAGCAAAGGCTATTGAGGGGGCGGTAGCTCGCTTGGAGGAGGTTCAACGAGATGGAAAGATCACTGGCGCTTCTTGGAACGGCCAAGTACGCGATGGATTTGGCCGCTTGGTGAGAAGTTGACAATCCTACGAATTGTGCGACAATGTTAGGTATTCATGTCTAGTAGATCAGTTGCCAACAACTTCATTGAGCAGGTAGAGATCTTCCAGCGCACTCCTGCTGGTCCAAGTGAATATCACCGTATTGGGGTCTTCAAGCTCTCTGCTGATGGTTCAATATCCCTCACTGACTCGAATGATCAAAGCCTGCGTGGTCTTCTAGAGTTCGGTGTGAGTCCTCGCGATCCGCATCTAGAGAACGTCCTTCCATCTGAGGGCAAGCGGTTCCTTGATGCTGTGGTTCACCACTTCCAGTCTGCTAGTTACTACAAGGTCCGGCGTACTGGTTTCGTTGACGTTCCCAACGGTCAAACTTCGAACGAACTACGCCACTGTTTGGTTCTAGCGTCAACGGCCGTCGGTACTGGACGGGATCTCTCAGCTAAAGCAATGGAAATTGATATGCCGCTTGCGCGTGAGATCGAGGAATTCACCAAACACCTCGAAACCCTACGCGACCAACTCCACGACGCCATGCTGACCGATGAGGACAAAGCTAACGGCGCGGTTCCTCGCTCCGAGCGTTAAAGCTCCTAAACCGTTCTTATCTGTTCACCCGGCCTTCTTGGCCGGGTTTCTGCCTTTATGGAACCGTTCGAGGAACGCCCCACGGTCATCACTTCCAGTGCGTGCCATGACATACCGCAGGCGCTTGGCTTCGTCGCCGCCGAGTCCGCCATGCCAGCCGGCAAGCGCGACGAGACCCTCGATGTTGAAGGGCGTGTCGCCGTGGAGGATCTCCTCGCCGTAGCGGTCGAGGTACTCCGAGACGAAGGTCAGCAGGCGGGCTAGCTGCCAGGTTCCGGTGTCGATGTGATCCTTGAGGTCAGCGTCCGGCTCACGGTCCTCGGCCTTCGCCTCGTTCAGGCGGCGCTGGATGGCGATGACCTCAGCGCGGAAGCCGTAGACGGCAGACCAGACCTTGCAGAGCAGCTCCTCCTGCTCGGTGAAGGTGTCCTCGGTGATGACGGGCGTGTCCTCGTGCGCGGCGATCTCGGGACGCGCCTTCGGGGAGGCGGGCTTGTAGCGGAGGTTCTCCTGGTGGAAGGCGAAGGCCAGCTCGTCGAGGATCTTGGGCTCGATGTGCTTGCGCAGGTGGTCCTCGTGGCGCTCGAGTATCTCGGCGGCCTCCAGGCGCCGGAAGGTGAGCGTCGTGCCACGGGTGCCGCGTGCCGCGCCGAACAAGGTACGGGCCGCCTGCCCCCGATCCGATCGTCCGAAGCCGTTGAGTAGCTGACGGAGAACTCGGTCGAGGGCGGCGATCCGGCTGGCTCGTTCGTCGGGGTGCTGCGCGTTGGCGATGACGACGCGCTGTTCGGTGAGGACCTCGCCGACCGAGGAGTCGGTGAGCGGGAAGCCGGATCGGAGCAGGTTCCGCAGCTCCTCGCGGAGCACTTCGGGCTTCGAGCTCAACGGGGCCTTGCGCGTCATACCCAGAAAGTACCCAGTAGGCACCCTTCGTCACACCCTGCTCGATCCGAACAAATGGAGTCAGCGGTTGGCGATCCCGCCGGCCCTGATCAGAGCAGGAGCGAAAGCAATGCCGAACTTGGTTCCTTCGTCGAGGACGGGCGACCTGACCCCCACGGTGGGGGTCGGGGTGGCCGGCCTAGCGAACAACGACCGGCGCACCAGCCGGGCCCTGCAGAGCGTCCAGCGCAACACGATCGTGCGCATGGCGTCGGTGCAGGGTCACGCCATCGTGCAGAACGAGAAGCTGCACGAGATCGACCGCCTCTCCCGCGAGGCGATGAGCGGCCAGGCGATGCTCGCCCAGTGGCGCACCACGCTCGCCCACGGTGATCCGTTCATCGAGGACGAGTTGAAGTTCTTCACCGACATCGCCCGCATCGGCAAGGGCGAGATCATCGCCGACACCATCTCCGACTTCTGCCAGGAGGGCCGGTGATGGTACTGCTGATCATCTTCCTGCTGCTGAGCGTCAGCATGATCGTCACGCTCACCTACCTGCTGGGCTTCCGCCTCGGTGGGCAGTCATGGATCAGCGAGGCCCAGCGCGTGCGGGCCGAGGCCGCCGCGGCGGAGCGTCAGCTCCACGACCTCACCCGCTCGGCGTTCGTGGCGATGGCCGAGGAGGCCGAGCGTCGCCGCTTCGGCAACAAGTAGCGGAAGGTCATGCAGATGGAGACGGTCTCCGTGGACGCGCCCGAGATCCAGTTGGCGCGCATCAACCTCACCAAGTGGATCAACGACCTGGCCGAGGAGACCGCTGACGAGCTGGGGGTGACGTGGCGGGGCTCGCCGTGCGCCCCCAGCTCCCTGGCTGAGGTGGTCGAGGAGTTCCGTGCCGGCATGCTCACGGGCCTGCCGGTGCGGATCTCCAACCGCTTCTGCGACAACACCTTCTACGTGAGGCCCGAGGACAACGTGGCGTTCCGCTTCGTGCACGACTCGCGGCACTACTTCCTGCGGGCGGGCTTCGAGCCGGAGTCCGAGCTGCTCGTGGCCTCGTGCCACCTCGCCCGGTTGCGGCGGGCCGGGTACTCGCCGGACTCGATCGAGCACCGCTTGCTCTACGCCGACACCGTCGGGCAGGTGCTCTTCCTGGCCGAGACCGGACAGTTCGTCGATAACCAGATGCGCTTCGCGCTGCGCTGCCTCACCAGCCGGCTCCAGGACGCCATCAGCGCCGAGGCCGCGATGCAGACCCGGGAGGCGTCGTGAGGAAGCTCGTCGAGAACCTCGGGTTGGTGCTGCTGATCTGCCTCGGCGTGCGCATCGGCGCCGCGCTCATCGAGCCGGTGCTGCCGTTGCTCGGCGGGTTGGTGGTGCTGGCCGTGCTGGCGATGTGGTTGCTGGGCCGCAACGGCCCGGGAGGTGGTTATCGGTAAAGGGGTGAAGCGTTGCGGAATCGTCAACGACGGTTGACGGTCCGCGCGTGACGTGAGACATCGTGGACAGCGGCGGAGATCTCCGGGGGACGAGCGCACCAAGTGACGCCTAGTTCAGCGCGCCCTCGATGCAGGTCTCCGTTCGCAACAAGAACGGAAGGAGGTGCAAAGAAGTGGCGAAGCGAAACGTGCGGATCAGGGCCGTCCGGCGCGAGAAGGTCGACATCGACATGTTGGTGTCGGGGCTCTTGCTGCTGCTCGAAGAGCTCGCCGCTGACACCAACGAACCCGGCGGCGGCGCGGCAGCCGAACCCGAGGAGACCGACCGATGATCTGGTGGCCGCCCATCGTGGCGATCATCAGCTTCCTCATCGGCCTGCTACTCCTCCGGGCTGCGGACGCCCGAGAGCAACGGCGCTCACTGGTGTGTATCAACATCCGGTTCCCGAAGGAACAAGACGAGGCAGGCGTCCAGGCCTTCCTCGGTTCGATCAGCGGGCTACTGCCACCGTGGTGGCGACGGTGGTGGCACACCCCATTCATCGTGAGCGAGGTACACGCCGACCGGCAAGGAACGCACCACCGGCTACTGGTGCCGGGCCGGTTCGTCCGACACGTTGAGGCCGCACTCGCGGCACACCTGCCGGCGGCGGCCTACGAGCTCACCGACACCTTCGTCTACCCGAGCATCGTCATGGGCGCCGAGTACCGGCTCACGAGTGCCGAGCGGAGCCTGGCCATCGACAGCCAAGCGCTGTCGGCGGGGATGTTGTCGTCGCTGCACCCGCTGTTCGACCGCGAGGCGATCGTGGTGCAGGTGCTGTTGGCACCAGCCCGGCCGGTAGCACCGGCACGTCTGGCGACCGCGGCGGAACGCGAGCGCGACATCCAACTCGATGACGGGGTCGTGCTGACGAGCGAGGCCGCCAGCGCGCTCCGCAAGAAGCGCAGCGCTCCCCTCCTGTTGACGACCTTGCGGATCGGCGTGCAGGCTCCGACGCCGGAGCGGCGACGAGCACTGCTGCGTGACGCCGAGGCCACGTGGCATGCCACCCGGGCCCCGGGCACGTTGCTCAAGCGGCGCTTCATCGCGCCCACCACGGTGGCGCAGCGCATCATCCACGTGTGGCGGCCGCTCAACGCCTGGCCGGCGCTGCTCAACTCCGAGGAAGCCGCCGGGTTGGTGGGGTACCCGATCAACGCCACCTCGCTGCCCGGTGTGCGACTTGGGACCAGCCGTCCGCTGCCGGTCCCGACGGAAGTGCCGAGGTTCGGCACGATCATCGGCGAAGGCACCCATCCCAGATCGAGGAGGCCGGTCGGTATCGACCCGGTAGGTCGCACGCACCACAGCCTGATTGTCGGGCCGACGGGCTCGGGCAAGAGCGTGCTGCTGGCTCATCTCGCTGAGCACGATGCCGAGGCCGGTCACGCACTGGTGGTCATCGACCCCAAGGACGGCGAGCTCGTCGACGCGGTGGCGGCACGACTTCCGGCGTCACGGCTCGAGGACGTGATCGTGTTCGATCCGACCGACGCTCGCCCGGTGGGCTTCGATCCCCTCCGTTCGTCGGCAACGGATCGAGAGCTGGTCGTGGACCGCGTGCTGGGGCTCATGGTGGAGATCTGGCGCGAGAACCTCGGCCCCCGATCGGCGGACATCCTGCGGCATCTCCTACTCACAATCGCCGCGCACCCAGACCTGACGATGACCGAGGCACCGCGGCTGCTGGTAGATCAGAGCTTCCGGCAGCGGGTACTGGCCGCGCACGACCCCGGGCCCGAGGTGCGCTGGTGGTGGGAGTGGGCCGACAACCTGAGCGCGGGCGAGTGGACGGCCATGATCGGAGCGCCGCTCAACAAGCTCCGCGCCTTCGTCGGGCGATCACCAGTCGCCCACACGATCGGCCAGGCCAACCCGGGAATCGACTTCGGTCGCATGCTTGGGGAACGTCAGGTCCTCCTGGTGCGCCTACCGGTTGGGCTCCTGGGCGACGAAACCACGGCCTTGCTCGGGGCCATGCTCATCAACCAGCTCTGGCATGCCATCGCGGCTCGGGCCGCGTTGCCGAAAAAGGCCCGTCGACCGGTCAGCGTGATCGTGGACGAGGTCGGCACGGTGCTCCGCTTCCCGGCCAGCTCGATCGACACCATGCTCACCCAGGCCCGCGGCTACGGCGTGGGAGTCACCCTCGCCGGTCAGCACCTCAGCCAGCTCCCGTCCGATCTTCGTTCGGCGGCCCTCACCAACGCCCGCACCAAGGTGGTGTTCGCCACC